>NZ_JBHXRU010000046.1:0-48420 GCF_042716255.1 Streptomyces sp. NPDC058662
GGCGGGTACGGGCCGGGGCGGCGGCCGGAGCGGCCTCCTCGGCGGGCGCGGCCGGGGCGGCCTCGGTCACCGGCGTCGCTTCCGCGGTGGCGCCGGGCGGGCCGGCGGGCCGGGAAGCGGCGCGGCGGCGCCTGCGCGGGGGCAGGTTGTCGCTCGGGCTGCCACTGTCGGTGTTACCGGTGGTGGTGTCGTTTTCGTTGCTGAGCATTGCGGGCGGTTCTCCCGTCACGCTCCCGGGCGCCGCGGCTGACATCCGGTCCGGCACGGCCCCGCGTAATGAGCGCGGAGCCGGCCTCCGGGGCGCGTTCGCCACACGGGAGCTCTAGTCCATGGCCGCCGGTTCCGTACGTGTTGTCCGTACGGCCTGGCGGAAGTCTTCAGGTCTGTGCGCTGCCCGACCCAGGTGGCTCCCGAGTACCAGGGCTGCGCGACGGCGACGATCCCTACGCGGCGGGACCTTCCGGCGCCTTCGCGTCGGCGGCTACGGCGGCCGTGGGTGGGCCGGCCGTGTCCGCCTCGCGGTCGGGCGCGAGCGGGTCGGTCACCGTGCCGGACTCCTCGTCGAAGAGCCCCTGCGCCAGCCTGGTCACCGCAGAGGGGACCGGCGGCGCCAGGTCGGCCACAGCTCGGAGACCGGACAGGACGTCGTCGGGTCGAACGGCAGGTGTCAGATGCCGAACAACCAGCCGCAGTATCGCACAAGCATGGTCCAGGGGCCTATCAGCCCCGGCCGGGAGTGCTTCGAGGCTGACCACGGCGCCGCGGGTGTCGAAAGTGCGCAGGCCGTTCTTGGTACGGCGCTGCACCTCCACCGTCTCGGCGGCGAGGAAGGCCGCCACGGCCCGCTCGGCGTCGGCGAGCTCCACGCCGTCCAGGCGCAGCTCCCACACGGAGGCGGTCAGCCGGTCGGCGAGGCCCGAGGTGCGGGCCTCGACGGCGTCGATGATGTCGAGGCCGTCGGGCATCGACTCGTCGAGGAGCTCCCGGAGCTGCTGCGGGTCGCGGGGCGCGGCGAGGGCGATCTCAAGGTACTCGGCCTCGCTGCCGGTCCCGGTGGGGGCGGCGTTCGCGTACGAGACGCGCGGGTGCGGGGTGAAGCCCGCCGAGTACGCCATCGGCACCTCGGCGCGGCGCAGGGCCCGCTCGAATGCCCGCTGGAAGTCCCGGTGGCTGGTGAACCGGAGGCGGCCGCGCTTGGTGTAGCGCAGTCTGACGCGCTGCACCACCGGTGCGGGAGGCGGGCCTTCGGGCTGTCGCTTGCCCAGTGGTTCTTCTCCTTGTGCGGGGCTCCGCGGCTCGCGCGTCGCCCTGAGGTCTGTGGAGTCGTCCGGCCACGCCCGGCCCCCGGCTCACCCCTGCGGCTCGCGCAGGGAGATCTCGGCGGCGGGCGTGTCGCCCACGACTGTCGTACTACCCAGAGTACGCGCCTGTGACCTCACCGGTTCCCGTGAAGAGGTGGCGAACAGCGCCCGCGTGCGCCCCGGCCCGGCGGGATCGGCCCCCGCGTACGGGCGCGCCCCCCACCGTTCCCGGCGGGGGGCGCGTCCGGCGCGCGGGCTCAGCCCGCGTCGGGGGTCACTTCACGACCGACAGCGGGAGCAGCTTCTGCCCGGTGGGGCCGATCTGGATGTGGGTGTCGAGCTGCGGGCAGACGCCGCAGTCGAAGCACGGGGTCCAGCGGCAGTCCTCGACCTCGGTCTCGTCGAGGGCGTCCTGCCAGTCCTCCCACAGCCAGTCCTTGTCGAGGCCGGAGTCGAGGTGGTCCCAGGGCAGGACTTCCTCGTACGTGCGCTCGCGCGTGGTGTACCAGGCCACGTCCACGCCGTGGGCGGGCAGCGTCTTCTGCGCGGCCTCCATCCAGCGGTCGTAGCTGAAGTGCTCGCGCCAGCCGTCGAAGCGGCCGCCCGACTCGTAGACGGCGCGGATGACGTCGCCCACGCGGCGGTCGCCGCGCGAGAGCAGGCCCTCGACGATGCCGGGCTTGCCGTCGTGGTAGCGGAAGCCGATGGACCGGCCGTACTTCTTGTCGCCGCGGATCTTGTCGCGGAGCTTGCCCAGGCGGGCGTCCGTCTCCTCGGCGGAGAGCTGCGGCGCCCACTGGAAGGGGGTGTGCGGCTTCGGCACGAAGCCGCCGATCGACACCGTGCAGCGGATGTCGTTCTGCCCGGAGACCTCGCGGCCCTTGGCGATGACGTTGACCGCCATGTCGCCGATCTGGAGCACGTCCTCGTCGGTCTCGGTCGGCAGGCCGCACATGAAGTACAACTTCACCTGGCGCCAGCCGTTGCTGTACGCGGTGGAGACCGTGCGGATCAGGTCCTCTTCCGACACCATCTTGTTGATGACCTTGCGCATGCGCTCGGAGCCGCCCTCGGGGGCGAAGGTCAGTCCGGAGCGGCGGCCGTTGCGGGTCAGCTCGTTGGCCAGGTCCACGTTGAAGGCGTCCACGCGGGTCGACGGCAGGGAGAGCCCGACCTTGTCGTCGGCGTAGCGGTCCGCGAGGCCCTTGGCGATCTCGGCGATCTCCGTGTGGTCCGCCGAGGACAGGGACAGCAGGCCGACCTCTTCGAAGCCGGTCGCCTTCAGTCCCTTCTCGACCATGTCGCCGATGCCGGTGATGCTTCGCTCCCGCACGGGGCGCGTGATCATGCCGGCCTGGCAGAAGCGGCAGCCGCGGGTGCAGCCGCGGAAGATCTCGACGGACATGCGCTCGTGGACCGTCTCGGCGAGCGGGACCAGCGGCTGCTTGGGGTAGGGCCACTCGTCGAGGTCCATGACGGTGTGCTTGGACACCCGCCACGGGACGCCGGAGCGGTTCGGCACGACCCGGCCGATGCGGCCGTCCGGCAGGTACTCGACGTCGTAGAAGCCCGGGATGTAGATGTTGCCGGTCTTCGCCAGGCGCAGGAGCACCTCCTCGCGGCCACCGGGGCGGCCCTCGGCCTTCCATGCCCGGATGATCTCGGTCATGTCGAGGACGGCCTGCTCGCCGTCTCCGATGACCACCGCGTCGATGAACTCGGCGATCGGCTCGGGGTTGAAGGCCGCGTGGCCGCCGGCGAGGACGATCGGGTGCTCGACCGTGCGGTTCCTGGCCTCCAGCGGGATGCCCGCGAGGTCCAGGGCCGTGAGCATGTTCGTGTAGCCGAGTTCCGTGGAGAAGGACAGGCCGAACACGTCGAACGCCGAGACGGGGCGGTGGCTGTCCACGGTGAACTGCGGGACCTTGTGCTCGCGCATGAGCGCTTCGAGGTCCGGCCACACGGAGTACGTGCGCTCGGCCAGGACGCCCTCGCGCTCGTTGAGCACCTCGTAGAGGATCATGACGCCCTGGTTGGGCAGTCCCACCTCGTACGCGTCCGGGTACATGAGCGCCCAGCGGACGTCGCACTCCTCCCAGGGCTTCACCGTGGAGTTGAGCTCCCCACCGACGTACTGGATGGGCTTCTGCACATGCGGGAGCAGAGCTTCGAGCTGTGGGAAGACCGACTCGGACATCACACGACTTTCGTGAAGCGGGCAGGGGGGGCGACTCTCAAGCGTACCCCGAGGCGCGGTCGCCCCCCGCCGGTGCGATCACCCCAGGGCCTGCCGCGGGGCAGGGTCCGACGCCTTTTTCCAGACGGCCGGGAGCTCCCGTTCGCAGCGCTCGGCGCGTGCCTCCTCGCGGGCGTAGAGCACACCCCAGGTGAACGCCGACTCCCCCGCCGCAGACGCCTGGAGGGCGAGGCCGTGCAGGGCTTCGCGGGCGACCACGCCGTCCTGGTGGTCGCCGAGCAGGGTCTGCACCGACTTCACGGCCTTGGCCAGCCGCTTCGCCGGCTTGCCCAGCGCCGGAACGGCCGCCTCGGCTGCGTACCGGGCGCGCTTGGCGGCCTTGCGGGCGTCGTGCAGGGCCAGGTCCCGCTCGTGGCCCGGCTCCATGGCCAGCGCGTCGCGGACGCGGCCCGCGAGGCGCTCGTAGTCGGCCAGCACGGCCTTCGGCAGGACGCGCTCGGCCGCTCCGTCGGCGGCCTTGCGCAGGGGCGGGCGGTCGAGCACGGCGTCGAGGGAGTCCAGCAGGGCGACGTACCGCCCGCTGTCGAGCGCGGCCAGTGCCCGGCGGCGCGAGCCGGAGCGGCGGGCGGTGTTCCAGGTCCGCAGCCGGCTGCGGACGGGGCCCTGCAGCAGGGTGCGGGGCAGCTCGTCGAGGCTGGTCCGGATCCGCTCCAGCAGCACCTCCTGGTCGCGGTCGACGCCGAGCTCCGCGGCCAGCCAGCGCAGATCCTCGCCGATCGGGTCGGTGACCGCCCGGTCCAGCACCTTGCGGTACGTCTTGAAGGCGCTGCGGAGCCGGCGGGTGGCGACGCGCATCTGGTGGACGGAGTCCGGCAGCGCCCGGCGCACGGCCGGGTCCTGGGCGACGAGGGCGTCGCGCTGCTCGCGCAGGTACGCGAGGACGTACCCGCCGGCCGTTCCGTCGGACGCGGGGCCGGGTGCGGTCCGGCCCACAGGGGCGGGGCCGGTTTCGGCCAGGGCCCGGGCGAGCTTCGAGGGGCTCGCGGAGACCCGGAGCCCGGCCTTGCGGAACGTCTTCTCGACGGCGTCGAGCAGCCGGGGGTCCACCCCGTCGGCGAGTTCGACCTCGACCTCGGTCCAGGCGGCGGTGGCGTCGTCCCGTTCGGCGCGGACCTCGTCGGTGCTGAGTTCCGCGAGGAGGGCGCCGTCGGCGTCGAGGAGGTGGCTGACCCGGCGCGAGGAGAGCAGCCTGACCTGGGGCAGGAGTCCGGTGTCCCGGACGCGGGAGCGGACGAGCGCGGTGAGGGAGCCGGGCGGGGTGTCGCTCAGCGGGGCCCCGACCTCGTCGCGGACACCCGGGGAGACGGGCAGTTTGAGGTGCCAGCCCGCGTCCTGGCCGCCGGTTCTGCGCCGCAGCGTGAGGCCGTCGGCGGCGAGCCGCTGGTCGGGGGTGTCGTAGTAGACGGCGTCGAGTTCGACGGTGCCGCGGTCGGCGACGGCCGCGACGGCGGCCGTACCCGTCAGGTCCGGCACCCCGCGCCGGGCCGACGCGGCATCGGTGAACTCGAACTTCCGCTCGATCTCTCGCTTCGTGTCCGCCATGAACCGAACTTAGACCTGAACGGGACACGGCGGCAGGGTGAAGCCGACATCAGGCTGACAACGGCCGCTGCACCTTGATGGACTGCAGCAGCCCGACGGCCACCCAGACCGCGAACATCGACGAGCCTCCGTACGAGACGAAGGGCAGCGGGAGTCCGGCCACGGGCATGATGCCGAGGGTCATCCCGATGTTCTCGAAGGACTGGAACGCGAACCAGGCGATGATCCCGGCGCACACGATCGTGCCGTACAGCTCGGTGGTCTCGCGGGCGATCATGCAGGCCCGCCACAGCACGATGCCGAGCAGCACCAGGATCAGCCCGGCCCCGACGAAGCCCAGCTCCTCCCCCGCCACGGTGAAGACGAAGTCGGTCTGCTGCTCGGGCACGAACTGGCCGGTGGTCTGGGAGCCCTTGAAGAGGCCCGACCCCATGAGTCCGCCGGAGCCGATCGCGATGCGCGCCTGGTTGGTGTTGTAGCCGACGCCCGCCGGGTCGAGTTCGGGGTTGGCGAAGGCCGCGAAGCGGTTGATCTGGTACTCGTCCAGGACGCCGAGCTGCCATATCAGGATGGCGCCGCCGGCGCCGGAGCCGATCAGGCCGAGCACCCAGCGGTTGGAGGCGCCGGAGCCCAGCAGGACGCCGAGCACGATGACGACCATCACCATGACGGAGCCGAGGTCGGGCATCAGCATGACGATGCCCATCGGAGCGGCGGCCAGGCACAGCGCCTTGACGACCGTGCGGTGGTCGGGGTGGGCGAGGTCGCCCGCGTCCACCCGGGACGCGAGCAGCATGGCCATGCCCAGGATGATCGTGATCTTGACGAACTCGGAGGGCTGGAGGGAGAAGCCGCCTCCGATCACGATCCACGCGTGGGCGCCGTTGATGGTGGCGCCGAGCGGGGTGAGCACGGCGATGATCAGCACGAGGGAGAGGCCGTACAGGATCGGCACGGCGCCGCGCAGGGTGCGGTGGCCGAGCCAGATGGTGCCGATCATCAGCACGAGGCCGATGCCCGTGTTCAGGGCGTGCCGGAAGAGGAAGTAGTACGGGTCGCCCTGGTTCAGGGCGGTCCGGTTGCGGGTCGCCGACCACACCAGGAGGGCGCCGATCAGGGACAGGGCGAGCGCGGACAGGAGTATCGGCCAGTCGAGCCTGCGCACCACGGAGTCGCGGGCGGTGAGCTTGGCCATCGCCCCGCGCTCGGGCGCGTACCGGGAGACGGAGAACTTGTTGGCGGTCTGCATGTCGGTTTTCGGTCCTCAGTCGTGCCATGCGGGGGGCGCGGCGGGCGGTCCGGCGAGCGCGGCCGGCGCCAGCTCCTCCGGGGACGGCGGCACGTACGGCCTGATCTCGGGGGCGTCGATGGAGCCGTCGGGGTGGATCCTGGGCAGTTTCGCCTCCGGCCTCGGCAGCAGGGCCTTCTTCGGGTCCTGCTTGCCCGCCATGTCGAGACCGTAGATGGCGTTGTAGATGTTGCGGACGGCGGGTCCGGACGCTCCGGAGCCGGTGCCGCCCTGGGAGATCGTCATGACGATGGTGAAGTCGTCGGTGTAGGTCGCCAGCCAGGAGGTGGTCTGCTTGCCGTAGACCTGTGCGGTGCCGGTCTTGGCCCGCATCGGGATCTTGTCGAGCGGCCAGCCGCCGAACCGCCAGGCGGCGGTGCCGCCGGGCGCGACGACGGAGCGCAGGCCCTTGTCGAGGTCGCTGACGGTCTTCGCGTCGATGGGCAGCCTGCCGTGCGCCCGGGGCTTGATCATCTCGATGCGCTTGCCGTCGGGGCTGATCACGGCCTTGCCGACCGTGGGGTCGAAGAGGGTGCCGCCGTTGCTGATGGCGGAGTAGGCCGTGGCCATCTGGATGGGGGTGACGAGGACGTCGCCCTGGCCGATGGCGAAGTTGATGCTGTCGAACGCCTTCAGCTGGTTGCCCTCCAGGCAGCTCTCGTAGGCGATCTGCTCGACGTAGGTGCCGCCCTTCTTGCCCTGCTTGCACCAGGAGTTCTTGTTGGCCGCCCAGAAGCTCTTCTTCCACCCGCGGTCGGGAATGCGGCCGGTGACCTCGTTCGGCAGGTCGATGCCGGTCTCGGAACCCAGTCCGAACTCGCGGGCGGTCCGGTAGAACCAGTCGTGCGCGTCCTTCTTGGGCTCCAGGCCGCCGTCGCGCTGCCACTCCTTGTGCCCGAGCGCGTAGAAGACGGTGTTGCAGGAGAACTTGAGGGCGTCGCCGAGGGTGATGGGGCCGTGCCCCTTCGACTCGAAGTTGGCGAAGCTGCGGCCGCCGAGGCTGTAGGAGCTGCTGCAGTTGTACTTGCTGTCGAAGGCGTAGCCGGCCCGGACGGCGGCACTGGCCGAGACCACCTTGAAGATGGAGCCGGCGGGTGCCTGGCCCTGGATGGCCCGGTTGAGCAGCGGGTAGTTGGAGCTCTTGCTGGTGAGTTTGGCGTAGTCGCTGCCGGAGATGCCGCCGACCCAGGCGTTGGGGTCGTAGTCGGGCTGCGAGGCCATCGCCACGATGCGGCCGGTCCTGGCCTCCATGACGACGACGGCGCCCGAGTCGGCCTCGTACTTACGGCCGGTGATCTTGTCGGTCTCCTGGCGGACGGTCTTCATCGCCTGCTGGAGCTCGTACTCGGCGGCCGACTGGACCCGGGCGTCGATGCTGGTGACGAGGGTGGATCCGGGCACGCCCGGGTCCGACTTGGTCTGGCCCATGACTCGGCCGAGGTTGTCGACCTCGTAGGAGGTGACCTCGGCCTTGCCCCGCAACTGCTTGTCGTAGGTGCGTTCGATGCCGGACCGGCCGACCTGGTCCGACCGCAGGTGCGGCGAGTCGGTGTCCTTGGCCTTCTGGATCTCGTCGTCGGTGACCGGCGAGAGATAGCCGAGCACCTGCGAGGTGCGGGCGCCGCCCGGGGCCGGGTAGCGGCGGACGGCGGTGGGCTCCGCGGTGATGCCGGGGAAGTCCTCCGGGCGCTCGCGCAGCTGCAGCGCCTGCTGCGTGGTGGCTTCGAGGGTGACCGGGATCGGCTGGTACGGGGAGCCGTTCCAGCAGGGCTTGGGGGTCTCGGAGTCGCAGAGCCGGACCTTGTCCATGACCTCCGTCGGGCGCATGTCCAGCACGCCGGCGAGGCGGGTCATGACGGCCTTGCCCCGGTCCTTCATCTTCATCAGCTCGGTGCGGCTGGCGGAGACGACCAGGCGGGTCTCGTTGTCGGCGAGCGGGACCCCGCGGGCGTCGAGGATCGAACCGCGCACGGCCGGCTGGACGACCCGCTGGACGTGGTTGCTCTTGGCCTCGTGGTAGTACTCCGCGCCGTTGCGGATCTGGAGGTACCACAGGCGTCCGCCGAGGGTGATCAGCATCGAGAGGACGAGCACCTGGATCATGATCAGGCGGATCTGCACCCGGGAGGTGCGGCCGGTCTCGGGGATGTTGCTCACGTCCGCTGCCTCCTCACAGTTTCTTGACGCTCTTCACGCTCTTCACCGCCTTGACACCCTTTATCCGGACGGCGCGGTTGGCGCGGTTGCGCGAGGCCTTCAACCGCAGGCCGCCGCGCTGGCTGCCGATGCGCAGGCCGGTACCGCCGGCCAGCCATCCGGAGGACACGTCGGAGGCCTGCGCCGGGCCGCCGCCGGCCTCGACGGCCATGGGGTCGTTCTCGGCGCGGCGGGCCAGCGCCATGATGAACGGCACGGTGAACGGCGCGAGCAGCAGGTCGTAGAGGGTCGCGGTGAACAGCAGCCCGGTCAGGCCGACGTGGCGGGCGGCGGTGTCGCCGACGAGGGCGCCCACGCCCGCGTAGAGCAGGGTGGAGCCGATGGCGGCGGCGACCACGGTGAGCATCGGGCCCCAGGCGGAACGGAATCGTCCGCTGTCGGGGCGCACCAGCCCGGCCACGTAGCCGATGACGCAGAGCACGAGGGCGTACCGTCCGGCGGCGTGGTCGGCGGGCGGGGCCAGGTCGGCGAGGAGCCCGGCGGAGAAGCCGATCAGGGCGCCGCTGACGTGCCCGTACACCAGCGCCAGGGCGACGACGGTGAGCAGGAGCAGGTCGGGCACCGCGCCGGGCAGTTGGAGTCGGCCCAGGACGGTGACCTGGACGACGAGGGCGACCACGACGAGCGTGGCCGAGAGCAGGATCCGGTTGAAGCGCATTTTCGTCTGCTCCTACTCGTCGGCCGGCTTGCCGGGAACACTGGCGGACGGGGTGACGGTGACGGTGACCGTCGGAACGGGCTTGGGGGCCTCGGGCTTGGGCGGCAGGACGGTGTCGCGCGGGTCCTCGCGCGGCGGCACCACCACGACGCCGACGATGTCCAGGCGGGAGAACCCGACGAACGGACGCACCCAGACGGTACGGGTCAGGTCGCCGCGCGAAGGGTCGACCTTGACCACCTCGCCGATCGGCACGCCGGGCACGAAGGGCTTGTTGCCGCGCGAACCGAAGGTGACGAGCCGGTCGCCGGGGTTGATCTTGGCCTTGCCGTTGAGCATCTGCACGGACAGCGCGCGGTCGCCCTGCCCGGTGGCGAAGCCGAGCTCGCCGGTCTTCTCCAGGCGGGTACCGACCGTGAAGTCGGGGTCGTTGGCGAGGACGACGGTGGCGGTGTCGGGGCCGACGGTGCTGACCCGGCCGACGAGTCCGTCGCCGTTGAGCACGGTCATGTCCCGCTCGATGCCGTCCTTGCTGCCGGCGTCGATGGTGACGGTCCAGGAGAAGCCCTGGGCCGCTCCTATCGCGATGACCTCGGCGCCCTTGATGCCGTACTGGCCGGCGCCGGCCCGCTTGAGCATCTCGTCGAGCTCGTGGATGCGGCTGCGGGTCTGGTCCTCGCTGCCGAGCTTGGCCTTGAGCCCCGCGTTCTCGCGCTCCAGCGTGGCGATGCGGTTGTGCCGCTCGCCGGAGTCCCGTACCGCCCCTATGGCGTTGGCGACCGGGTCGACCGCGGTCGCCACGCCCTCCTCGACCGGTCCGAAGACCGCGGCGGCGGCCTGTCGGGCACCGTCGACCGGAGACTCCTCGCCCGCTCTGATGTCCACCGTGATCAATGCGAACGCGATGGCGATCAGCAGCACCAGGAGCAGCCGGCTCTCTCGTGTGTCCCTCACGTGCGGCGGCCGTGCCTTCCTCGTAGTTACCCGTGCGGCAGAGCCGCTCCGACAGGACGTGCAACCGTTGTCGTGCCGGACTGTTGCCTGTATATCAACGATCCGCCGCACGGGCCCGGTAGCACCCGTACGGCGGATCCTTGTGTTCCGCGCGGCCCCCCGGCAGGGAGGTCCGTGTCACCGGCGGGGCTGGGCGTCCAGTACCTGCTGGAGTGCCTCGAACTCCTCGACGCACTTGCCGGAGCCGAGCGCGACGGAGTCGAGGGGATCCTCGGCGATGTGGATCGGCATGCCCGTCTCACGGCGCAGCCGCTCGTCGAGGCCGCGGAGCAGGGCGCCGCCGCCGGTGAGCACGATGCCCCGGTCCATGATGTCGCCGGAGAGTTCCGGCGGGCACTTGTCGAGGGTGGTCTTCACCGCGTCGACGATGGCGTTGACGGGCTCCTCGATGGCCTTGCGGACCTCGGCGGCCGAGATGACCACGGTCTTGGGCAGCCCGGAGACCAGGTCGCGGCCGCGGATCTCGGTGTGCTCGTCCTTGTCGAGGTCGAAGGCCGACCCGATGGTGATCTTGATCTGTTCGGCGGTGCGCTCGCCGAGGAGGAGCGAGTACTCCTTCTTGATGTGCTGGATGATCGCGTTGTCGAGCTCGTCGCCGGCCACCCGGATGGACTGTGCCGTGACGATTCCGCCGAGGGAGATGACGGCGACCTCAGTGGTGCCGCCGCCGATGTCCACGACCATGTTGCCGGTGGCCTCGTGGACGGGCAGGCCCGCGCCGATGGCGGCGGCCATGGGCTCCTCGATGATGTGCACCTGGCGGGCGCCGGCCTGCGTGGACGCCTCGATGACGGCGCGTCGCTCCACTCCGGTGATGCCGGAGGGGACGCAGACCACCACGCGGGGACGGGCCAGGTAGCGGCGCTTGTGGATCTTGAGGATGAAGTACCGGAGCATACGCTCGGTGATCTCGAAGTCGGCGATCACGCCGTCCTTGAGGGGTCGTACGGCGACGATGTTGCCGGGCGTGCGCCCGATCATCTTCTTCGCCTCCGAGCCGACCGCCAGGATGCCGCCGGTGTTCGTGTTGATGGCGACCACGGACGGCTCGTTCAGGACGATCCCCCGGCCCCTCACGTACACCAGCGTGTTGGCGGTCCCGAGGTCGATCGCCATGTCACGGCCGATGAACGACATATTGTTCCCCTTGTTCCCCATGAGGAGCGTCTGGCCTTCCAGTTGATAGCGGCTGCTGTCAGGTCGGCGAGGTGGGTGTGTGGGTGGAGGCCCCATCGTAGTGCCGCGAGTACGGACACCGCGCGACGGGACTCCGGCGAACCCGCCGGAATGGATACCCGCCCCCTCAGTGGTGACGTCGTGTCCTGGCCAGGCGTTCCCCGCCGAGAGCGGAAATACCGAAGGGCGACCGAAATTACTTCGGTCGCCCCAGGTCGTGAGCGCTATTTGGCTGATGTCACGTCAGGAGGAGCGCGTCTCAGAGAGCCGGGAAGAACAGCTTGAGCTCGCGCTCCGCGGACTCCTCGGAGTCCGAGGCGTGGATCAGGTTCTCCCGGGTGATGCTGCCGAAGTCGCCCCGGATGGAGCCGGGCGCCGCGGCGATCGGGTCAGTGGGTCCGGCCAACTGGCGGACACCCTCGATCACCCGTTCGCCCTCGACGACCAGGGCCACGACGGGTCCGCTCGACATGAAGCCCATGAGGGGCTCGTAGAACGGCTTGCCCTTGTGCTCGCCGTAGTGCGCCTCAAGGGTGTCCTGGTCCAGAGTGCGCAGCTCCAGCGCGGGAATGGTCCAGCCGGCCTTCCGCTCGATGCGGCCGATGATCTCGCCGACCAGGCCGCGCCGGACGGCGTCGGGCTTGAGCAGGACGAGGGTGCGCTGGGTCATGTTGCGGCTCCTTGCGGCATACGGGTGCGGTAGGGCGAATCTACAGGGCCGCCGAGGGGGCCCGTCACGCCGTGTCAGGCGCCGCCGGCGCCTCCTGCGCGGCCGCCCAGCCCGCCTTGATCGCGTCGATCCTGCGGCCGTAGTGCACGGAGCACCACCACAGGGCCGCGAAGGCCGCGCCGAGGAAGAACATGGTCGGAACGACGAAGCCGCTGGCGATGAGACCGATCTGCAGCGCCCAGCCCAGCTGGACCGCGCCGGGACGCGACAGCATCCCGCACAGCAGGACGGAGAGCAGCATCGTGATCCCGCAGACCGTCCAGACCGCCGTCTGGGTCAGTTCCGGGTCCTTCATGGCCACCAGGCCCGCGAAGCCGATCACGAAGAACTCGCCGATCAGCGTGCTCGCACACAGTGTGCGCATCCTCAGCCCCTCTTCAGCAGCAGGCGGGCCTCGCCCACCGTGATCACGGAACCGGTCACGAGGACCCCGGCCCCTCCGTACTCGGCCTCTTCCTCCGCCAGGGTGATCGCCGCCTCCAGGGCGTCGTCCAGCCTGGGCTCCACCTGCACCCGGTCCACGCCGAACACCTCGACGGCGGCCGCGGCCAGCTCGTCCGCGCCCATCGACCGGTGGCTGGAGTTCTCGGTGACCACCACTTCGGCGAAGATCGGCTCGAAGGCCTCCAGCAGCCCGCGGACGTCCTTGCCCTCGCTCGCCGCCACGACCCCGATCAGCCGGCTGAAACCGAACGACTCGGTGACCGCCTCCGCGGTCGCCGCCGCGCCCGCCGGGTTGTGCGCCGCGTCCAGGACCACCGTGGGGCTGCGCCGCACGACCTCCATGCGGCCCGGCGAGGCCACCGACGCGAAGGCCTTCCGCACGGTGTCCGCGTCCAGCGCCCGGGCGTGCTCCTGCCCGACGCCGAAGAACGCCTCGACGGCGGCCAGGGCCACCGCCGCGTTGCGCGCCATGTGCGCGCCGTACAGGGGCAGGAAGACGTCCCCGTACTCCCCGCCGACGCCGCGCAGTGTCAGCTGCTGTCCGCCGACCGCGACCTCGCGCGAGACGACGCCGAACTCCATGCCCTCGCGGGCCACCGTGGCGTCGACCTCGACGGCCTTCTTCAGCAGCACCTGCGCCGCGTCCACCGGCTGCTGCGCCAGGATCACGGTGGCGCCCTGCTTGATGATGCCGCCCTTCTCCTGGGCGATCTCACCGGGCGTGGAGCCGAGCCGGTCCGTGTGGTCCAGGCTGATCGGCGTGACCACGGCGACGGCGCCGTCGATCACGTTCGTCGCGTCCCAGCTGCCGCCCATGCCGACCTCGACCACGGCGGCGTCGACGGGAGCGTCCGCGAAGGCCGCGTACGCCATCCCGGTGAGCACCTCGAAGAACGACAGCCGGTACTCCTCGGAGGCGTCGACCATCTCCACGTACGGCTTGATGTCGTGGTACGTCTCCACGAACCGCTCGGGGGTGATCGGCGCCCCGTCGAGGCTGATCCGCTCGGTGATCGACTGCACGTGCGGGCTGGTGTAGCGGCCGGTGCGCAGCTCGAAGGCGTTCAGCAGGGCCTCGATCATGCGGGCCGTGCTCGTCTTGCCGTTGGTCCCGGTGATGTGGATGGAGGGGTACGCGCGCTGCGGCTCGCCCAGCACGTCCATCAGGGCCGCGATACGCGACACGGACGGCTCCAGCTTGGTCTCGCCCCAGCGGCCGGCCAGCTCCTGCTCCACCTCCAGCAGCGCCTTCGCCGCCTCGGGATCGGCGGGCGCGCCGGGCACCGGGTCGCCCTGCGGCGGGCCGGCCTGGGCCCGCAGGGTGCGGCTGCCGGCCTCGATCACCGCCAGGTCGGGGTCGCGGTCGGACTCTTCCGCGACGATCTGGTCGAACTCGTCGAACGCGCCGGATCGGTCGCCGGCGATCTCCGCACCGTCGAAGTCGTCGCGGTCGTGGCTTTCGGGCTGCTGGTCACTCACGGGACCAGTCTACGGACGCGGACCGGCAGGACTTCCGGCCCCCGCGGCCTCAGCCGCGCGGGAGCGTCGCCAGCACCACGTACCGCTCCTGCGTACGGGTGGCCGTCAGGGTGCCGCCCAGGCTGCGGACGCGCTCGGACATGCTCGCCGTGCCCGAGCCCGCCGAGACGGGGGCGCGGCCCTGGGCCCCGGCCGGCAGTCCGTTGCTCACGGCGATCCGCAGCAGCGGGCCGTCCGCGGCAATCGACACCTCGACGGTCTCGCCGCGGGCGTGCTTGGCCGCGTTGGTCAGGCACTCCTGCACCACCCGGTAGACGGCCGCCTGGCGCAGCGGGGACAGCTCCCCCGCATCCGGGTCCATGGCGAGGCGTACGGGTGACCCGGCCCGGCCGCTCTCCTCCGCGAGCGCCGCCAGTCCCTCCACACCCGGGGTGGGGGCCCGCTCCCCCCGCTGCACGATGATGTCGTTCAGGACCAGGTGGGCCCGGCGCGCGGTGTCGGCCAGCTCCTCGAAGTCCTTCGCGTACGCCGTCTCGCGGGCCCGCGCCGACAGCACCTCGGAGCGCACCGTCAGCAGGGTCAGTTCGCGCCCGACGAAGTCGTGGACATCGCGCGCCACGGAGGTCCGCTCCTGCTGGACGGCCTGGAGCACGGCGGACTCGGCCCGCCGGGCGGTGAGCTCCCCCACGAGGTCGCGCCGGTAGGCGGCGATGCCGACCGCCGAGGCGAGGACCCCGACGGGCACGACCACGCTCAGGAAGGAGCTGAGCGTCTCCCCCCTGGGGCCGGGCCATCCGGGCACCCAGAACATCACCAGCGCGAAAGCGGTGTACCCGAGGGTGGCGAGGACCCCGGCCCGGCGGCCGCCGTGGCGGCCGACGGAGTACAGCGCGAACTGGACCAGGGTCAGCTCGTGCAGCCATCCGATGAAGAGCAGCGCGGCCAGGTACGAGATCCACGGCATCCGGCGCCGCACCAGCAGGGTCGCGCAGCCGGCGGCCAGGACGACGGCGGCCAGCGGGCCGTTGAGCGAGTTGTCGGCGGCGGCGAGGCCGGGCAGGTCCAGTGCCATCAGGCAGAGGCAGCTCAGTGCCGTGATCACGTCGAGCGCTCGGGGGGAGCCCGCCCAGCCGTCGGCGAGCCGGCGGCCGTTGGCCATGGCCCGGCGGAGCGCCGGGACGGCGGGCTTGGCGTGCATGCCCTCCATCATCCGTGGTCGGCGTCCTCGATCGGCTCGGCCTCGTGCCCGGCGTCGGGTGAGATGGGGCACTCCGCGGGAGCGGCGCCCCCGGACCCCCGTCCCCGCCGCCGGACGGGCGGCGGCGCGGGTCCCTCACGGGGTTCGGCGACCGCCCCGGGTGACGCGGGCCCCCTCGCGGGGAAGGAACAGGGCGAAGGCCCCCGTACCGACCGACGGTGCGGGGGCCTTCGCCGTGCTCGTACGCCCGGGACTGCGGCCGGGACTAGGCCGGCGGCAGGCCGTCCAACTGCGCCTGGAGCCGGGTGATGTCCGCCTCGGCCTTGGCGAGACGGCCCTTGATCTTGTCCACGACGTTGTCGGGGGCCTTGGCGATGAACGCCTCGTTCCCGAGCTTCGCCTCGGCCTGCTGCTTCTCCTTCTCCGCGGCGCCCAGGTCCTTGGTCAGGCGCTTGCGCTCGGCGGCCACGTCGATGGTGCCCGACAGGTCGAGCGCGACGGTGGCGCCGGCCACCGGCAGGGTCGCGGTGGCGCTGAAGGCGTCGCCCTCCGGCTGGAGGCGCAGCACCTGGCGGATGGCGGCCTCATGGGCGGCCAGCACGGTACCGGCCAGGTCCAGACGGGCCGGGACCTTCTGCTTGTCGTCGAGGCCCTGCTCCTTGCGGAACCGGCGGACCTCCTTGGTGAGGGTCTGGATGCTCTCGATCTCGGCCTCGGCGGCGTCGTCGCGGAAGCCGCTGTCCTTCGGCCACTCGGCGATCACGAGGGACTCGCCGCCGGTCAGCGTGGTCCACAGGGTCTCGGTGACGAAGGGGACCACCGGGTGCAGCAGGCGCAGCATGACGTCGATGACCTCGCCGAGGACCCGGGCGGAGACCTTGGCCTGCTCGCCGCCCGCGAAGAAGGTCGTCTTCGACAGCTCGACGTACCAGTCGAAGACCTCGTCCCACGCGAAGTGGTAGAGCGATTCGCTGAGCTTGGAGAACTGGAAGTCCTCGTAGTACGCGTCGACCTGCGCGACGGTCTTGTTCAGACGCGAGAGGATCCAGCGGTCGGTCGCCGACATCCGCTCGACCGCGGGCAGCTCGCCCTCGATCGTCGCGCCGTTCATCAGCGCGAAGCGGGTGGCGTTCCAGATCTTGTTGGCGAACTTGCTGGACGCCTGGACCCAGTCCTCGCCGATCGGGACGTCGGTGCCGGGGTTGGCGCCCTTGGCCAGGGTGAAGCGGACGGCGTCGGAGCCGTACTTGTCCATCCAGTCCAGCGGGTCGACGACGTTGCCGAAGGACTTCGACATCTTCTTGCCGCGCTCGTCACGGACCAGTCCGGTCAGCGCGATCGTCTTGAAGGGGGGCTCGCCGTCCATGGCGTACAGGCCGAACATCATCATCCGGGCGACCCAGAAGAAGATGATGTCGTGGCCGGTGACCAGGACGTCGGTGGAGTAGAACTTCTCCAGGTCCGGGGTCCGCTCCGGCCAGCCCAGCGTCGAGAAGGGCCACAGGCCGGACGAGAACCAGGTGTCCAGGACATCGGTGTCCTGCGTCCAGCCCTCTCCCGTCGGCGGCTGCTCGTCGGGACCGACGCACACGACCTCGCCGCCCGGGCCGTACCAGACCGGGATCCGGTGGCCCCACCACAGCTGGCGCGAGATGCACCAGTCGTTGAGGTTGTCGACCCAGTCGAAGTAGCGCTTGGACATCTCCTCGGGGTGGATCGAGA
Organism: Streptomyces sp. NPDC058662; assembly: GCF_042716255.1. Classification (NCBI taxonomy): domain Bacteria; kingdom Bacillati; phylum Actinomycetota; class Actinomycetes; order Kitasatosporales; family Streptomycetaceae; genus Streptomyces; species Streptomyces sp. NPDC058662. The sequence continues at coordinate 17,027 of NZ_JBHXRU010000046.1, forward strand.
CCCGTCCGTCGCGGACGGCGTCGCCGGCGTTCTTGGCCAGCGTCTCGACCTTGACCCACCACTGGAGGGACAGCCGGGGCTCGACGGTGGTGCTGCAGCGCGAGCAGTGCCCGACGGAGTGCAGGTACGGGCGCTTCTCCGCGACGATGCGGCCCTGCTCGCGCAGGGCGCCCACGACCGCCGAACGCGCCTCGTAGCGGTCCAGGCCGAGGAAGGGGCCGTGGACGGTGATGACGCCGTGCTCATCCATGATCGTCATGTTCGGCAGGCCGTGGCGCTGCCCGATGGCGAAGTCGTTCGGGTCGTGCGCGGGCGTCACCTTGACGGCGCCGGTGCCGAACTCCGGGTCGACGTGCGTGTCCGCGACGACGGGAATGGTCCGGTCGGTCAGCGGCAGCTTGATCTGCTTGCCGACGAGGTGGGCGTACCGCTCGTCGTCCGGGTGGACGGCGACGGCCGTGTCGCCGAGCATCGTCTCCGCCCGGGTCGTCGCGACGACCAGGGTGTCCTCGCCCTCGCCGTAGGTGATGGAGACGAGCTCGCCCGCGTCCTCCTGGTACTCCACCTCGATGTCCGAGATGGCGGTCAGGCAGCGCGGGCACCAGTTGATGATGCGCTCGGCGCGGTAGATGAGCCCGTCGTCGAAGAGCTTCTTGAAGATCGTCTGGACGGCCTTGGACAGCCCCTCGTCCATCGTGAACCGCTCGCGCGACCAGTCCACGCCGTCACCGAGGCGGCGCATCTGGCCGAGGATCTTGCCGCCGTACTCCTCCTTCCACTGCCAGACCCGCTCGACGAACTCCTCGCGGCCCAGATCGTGGCGGGACTTGCCCTCCTCGGCGAGCTGCTGCTCGACCTTGTTCTGGGTGGCGATGCCGGCGTGGTCCATGCCGGGCAGCCAGAGGGACTCGTACCCCTGCATCCGCTTGCGGCGGGTCAGGGCGTCCATGAGCGTGTGCTGGAAGGCGTGCCCCAGGTGCAGGGAGCCGGTGACGTTCGGCGGCGGGATGACGATGGTGTAGGCGGGCTTCTCGCTCTTGGGGTCCGCCGTGAAGTAACCGCGCTCCACCCAGCGCTCGTAGAGCTTCCCCTCTACCTCGGCCGGCGCGTACTGGGTCGGCAGTTCGGAGTTGGGGCCACTGGGTGTCTGCGTGTTCTCGGTCACGAGCCACAGTTTAGAGCGGTAACAGTCCAGTCATGAAACCGGTCTTCCCGGGGCCCGGCGCCCTGCCCGCCCCGAGCTTCCGTCAGGATGTGTGAAACGAATAAGCAACCTCAATGGGGGACGCGGGATGAGCTACAACCAGCCGGGGCCGTACGGACAGCAGCCGCAGCAGCCGGGCCCGTACGGGCAGCAGCCGCAGCAGCCGGGGCCGTACGGGCAGCAGCCGCCCCCGCCGCCCGGGCCGTACGGGCAGCCCGCCGCGCAGCCGGGCTACGGGTACCCGCAGCAGCCGGGGGTGCCGCCGCAGGGATACCCGCAGCAGCAGCCGGCGTACGGCTACCCGCAGCAGCCGCCGTACAGCGCGATGCCCCCGCAGCAGCCGAAGAAGTCGAAGGCCGGCCTGGTCGTCCTGTGCTCGGTGCTCGCGGTCGCGGTGATCGCGGGCGGCGGCTGGTTCCTCCTGGGCGGTGGCGGCGGCAGCGCCATCTCCGCCGACACCAAGGGCTACAAGCTGGTCGCCCCGGAAGCGGTGGACGACTTCAAGAAGGACCCGAAGTTCAAGGACCCGGAGTTCAGCGACAAGGACAAGAAGGAAGCCGAGGGGGTGGGCGTCAAGAACCCCACCCAGGTGGGCATGACCTACCAGTCCGGCGACCCGAAGAACCCGCTGGCCGGCAAGCTCCTCAACTTCTCGGGCGTCTACGGCGAGCTCGCCGACCCGGAGAAGTCCGTGGACGCGTACTTCGCCCTGGCCAAGCTGGAGGCCACCAAGGACGACAGCAAGACCACGGTCGACCTCATCGGAAGCCCCAAGACGATGAAGCCGGCCGGCTTCAAGGGCGCCGTGATGAAGTGCCAGGAGGCCAAGTTCACCTCGAAGGACCCCTCGACCAAGGGCCCCAAGGAGTTCACGCTCCCCATCTGCATCTGGGGTGACTACAGCACCCTCGGCACCGTCACGGCCATGGAGATGGCGTCCATGATCGCCGGCAAGTCGGGCTACACCCTGGAGCAGACCGCGGACTTCGCCGCGAAGCTCTACAACACCTCGCGCGTCAAGAAGTAGCGGCGGCGGGCAGAACGAGCGGAAGGGGCGCCCCGGTTGTCCGGGGCGCCCCTTCCGTACGTCTGGCCTGCCTACCGCCGCGCGCTCACGCCGACTTCTCGTGCGGGCCCTGGTCCTTGGGGACGATCCGCGGCACCAGCGTCGGGTTGACGTTGGAGCGGACCACGTCCGCCGTGATGACCACGCGGGCGACGTCCTTGCGGGACGGGACCTCGTACATCACCGACATCAGGACCTCTTCCATGATGGCGCGCAGACCGCGGGCGCCCGTCTGGCGGAGGATGGCCTGGTCCGCGATGGCCTCCAGCGCGCCGCGCTCGAAGTCCAGCTCCACACCGTCGAGTTCGAAGAGCCGCTGGTACTGCTTCACGAGCGCGTTGCGCGGCTCGATCAGGATCTGGAGCAGCGCCTCGCGGTCCAGGTTGTGCACCGAGGTGAGCACGGGCAGACGGCCGATGAACTCGGGGATCATCCCGAACTTCACCAGGTCCTCCGGCATGACCTCCTGGAACTGGTCGCTGGCCTCGATCTCGCGCTTCGAGCGGATCGTCGCCCCGAAGCCGATTCCCTTGGCGCCCGCGCGCGACTCGATGATCTTCTCCAGGCCGGCGAAGGCGCCGCCCACGATGAAGAGCACGTTGGTCGTGTCGATCTGGATGAACTCCTGGTGCGGGTGCTTGCGGCCGCCCTGCGGCGGCACGGAGGCGGTCGTGCCCTCCAGGATCTTCAACAGGGCCTGCTGCACGCCCTCGCCGCTCACGTCGCGCGTGATCGACGGGTTCTCGCTCTTGCGGGCCACCTTGTCGATCTCGTCGATGTAGATGATCCCGGTCTCGGCCTTCTTGACGTCGTAGTCCGCCGCCTGGATCAGCTTCAACAGGATGTTCTCGACGTCCTCGCCGACATAGCCGGCCTCCGTCAGCGCCGTCGCGTCGGCGATGGCGAACGGGACGTTCAGCATGCGCGCGAGCGTCTGCGCGAGGAGGGTCTTGCCCGAACCGGTCGGCCCCAGCAGCAGGATGTTGGACTTCGCGAGCTCGATCGCGTCTTCCCGGCCCTGCGCGCCGCCGTTCTCACCGGCCTGGACCCGCTTGTAGTGGTTGTACACCGCGACGGAGAGCGCCTTCTTCGCCGGCTCCTGGCCGACGACGTAGCTCTCCAGGAACTCGTAGATCTCACGAGGCTTGGGGAGTTCCTCCCACCGGACCTCGGAGGTCTCGGCGAGCTCCTCCTCGATGATCTCGTTGCAGAGGTCGATGCACTCGTCGCAGATGTACACACCGGGTCCTGCGATGAGCTTCTTCACCTGCTTCTGGCTCTTTCCGCAGAACGAGCACTTGAGCAAGTCGCCGCCGTCACCGATGCGTGCCACGAGGTGCTTCCCCTTCGCCTGGGAGACGCCTGGTTCAGCGCTCCTGGTGCCTCATATCCGACGGTACCTTGCCGGGGGCCCCGTGCGGGGCCCCCTTGACGTGGTTCACAGCGCCGAATGCGGCATCGTGTCCACGCCAACTGGCGGCAAGGATCAGGCCGAGCTCTTGCGGGTGGAGATGATCTGGTCGATCAGGCCGTACGCCAGCGCGTCCTCGGCCGTGAGGATCTTGTCGCGCTCGATGTCCTCGCGGATCTTCTCCAGCGGGGTGGTCGAGTGCTTGGCCAGCATGGACTCCAGCTGGTCGCGCATGCGCAGGATCTCGTTGGCCGCGATCTCCAGGTCGGAGAGCTGCTCGCGGCCGGTGCCGCCGGACGGCTGGTGGATGAGCACGCGGGCGTTCGGCAGGGCCATGCGCTTGCCGGGGGTGCCGGCGGCGAGCAGGACGGCGGCCGCGGAGGCGGCCTGGCCCATGCAGACCGTCTGGATGTCCGGCTTCACGAACTGCATCGTGTCGTAGATCGCCGTCAGCGCGGTGAAGGAGCCGCCGGGGCTGTTGATGTAGATCGAGATGTCGCGGTCCGGGTCCATCGACTCCAGGCACAGGAGCTGCGCCATGACGTCGTTGGCGGAGGCGTCGTCGATCTGCACGCCGAGGAAGATCACGCGCTCCTCGAAGAGCTTCGCGTACGGGTCGTACTCGCGCACGCCCTGCGAGGTGCGCTCGACGAAGCGCGGGATCACGTAGCGGTTGTCCACCTGAGCGCCGGTGTGGAGGCCGCTCGCGGGAGAGAGGTTGTTCATATACATCTGGGTGTTCACCATCCTGTGGCGTTCTGCGGGCTGTCGGCTGCGGGGTGCTGCGGTGGGGACCGGGATCAGGCCCCGGTGCCGCCGCCGCCCGGAACGTTGGACGCGGCCGAGATGATCTCGTCGATGAGGCCGTAGTCCTTGGCCTCCTCGGAGGTGAACCAACGGTCGCGGTCACCGTCGCGGATGATCGCCTCGACGGTCTGGCCCGAGTGGAACGCGGTGATCTCGGCCATCCGCTGCTTGGTGCGCAGCAGGTACTGGGCCTGGATCTTGATGTCCGAGGCGGTACCGCCGATGCCCGCGGAGCCCTGGTGCATCAGGATGTCGGTGTTCGGCAGGGCGAAGCGCTTGCCCTTGGCGCCACCGGTGAGCAGGAACTGGCCCATCGAGGCCGCCATGCCCATACCGATGGTGACGACGTCGTTCGGGATGTACTGCATGGTGTCGTAGACCGCCATGCCCGCCGTCACGGAGCCGCCGGGGCTGTTGATGTACAGGTAGATGTCCTTCTCCGGCTCGGCGGCCAGGAGCAGGAGCTGTGCGGTGATCTTGTTCGCGATGTCGTCGTCGACCTGCTGACCGAGGAAGATGATCCGCTCGCCGAGCAGCCGGTTGTAGACATGGTCGCCGAGGCCGCCACCGATGGCCGGCTCACCCGCGGCGTGAGGCATCAGATTCGTCACGTATCCACCTGCTCGTCTCCGACGGTTATGTGCCGTCTCAGCATTTCCTTCTGGGGCGCGGCCCGGGCGGTGCGGACAAGTCCGCTTGCTTCCGGGTACTCCCGTGCCCTCGTATCCATGGACCCTAACGCGCAGGTCGGACAACACCATCCCGCTTCCCGAACTGTTCGCTGGGAGCGCAAGGTAGCGGGGCCCTGCGGGGGCTGTGCGGAAGGGCCCGGACGCGACGGCGTCCGGGCCCTTCGTGGCACTGCTCAGCGGGCTCGGCCCGGGGTGTTACTTGGCCTCTTCGGCCTGCTCGTCGGCGTCGCCCTCAGCGGCGGCCTCGACGACCTCGGCGGCGTCGGCGGCCGTCTCGTCCTCGTCGTCGGAGAGGTCGACGACCTCGCCGTTGGAGTCGACGACCTTGGCGGCCTCGACGACGACCGCGAGGGCCTTGCCGCGGGCGACCTCGCCGACCAGCATCGGGACCTGGCCGCCCTCGACGACGGCCTGGGCGAACTGGTCGGGGGACATGCCGGAGGAGGCGGCACGGCGCATGAGGTGCTCGGTGAGCTCCTCCTGGTCGACGCCCAGCTTCTCCTTGTTGACCAGCGCGTCGAGGACGAACTGGGTCTTGATGCCCTTGATCGCCTGCTCGGCGGTCTCGGCGTCGAACTCCTCGACCGTCTTGCCCTGGATCTCCAGGTACTTCTCGATGGAGAGGCCCATCTGGCCGAGCTGGTGGTGCTCCAGGTTGTGCTTGCGGGTCTGGACCTCGTCCGCGAGCAGCTTCTCGGGGATCGGGACCTCGACGAGCTCCAGCAGCTTCTCCAGGACGCGCTCCTGGGCCTGCGTGGCCTGGTCGTACTGCTTCATGTTCTCAAGGCGCTTGCGGCTGTCCGCCTTGAGGTCCTCAAGGGAGTCGAACTCGCTCGCCATCTGCGCGAACTCGTCGTCCAGCTCCGGCAGCTCACGGGCGGCGACCTTGGTGACCTTGACGGTGACCTCGGCGTCCTTGCCCTCGGCGGAGCCGCCCTTCAGCTGGGAGGTGAAGGTGGCCTCGCCACCGGCCTCCAGGCCCTTGACGGCCTCGTCGATGCCGTCGAGGAGCTCACCCGAGCCGATGGTGTAGGCCACGTCGGAAGCGACGCCGTCCTCCAGCACCTCGCCCTCGACCTTGGCTTCGAGGTCGATGGTGACGACGTCGCCGTCCTGCGCCGCGCGCTCGACGTCCTGGGTGGACGCGAAGCGGCCGCGCAGCTGCTCGATCGACTTCTCGACGTCCTCGTCCGACACCTCGACGGCGTCGACCTCGACCTCGATGCCGGAGTAGTCCGGGATCTCGATCTCGGGACGGACGTCGACCTCGGCGGTGAAGGCCAGCAGCTCGCCGTCCTTCAGCTCGGTGATGTCGACCTCGGGCTGGCCCAGCGGGTTCAGGTCGGCCTCGTTGACGGCCTCGGTGTAGAACTTCGGGAGGGCGTCGTTGACGGCCTCCTCCAGCACCGCACCGCGGCCGAAGCGCTGGTCGATGACGCGGGCCGGGATCTTGCCCTTGCGGAAGCCCTTCACCGTGACCTGCTGGTTGATCTTCTTGTAGGCCGCGTCGAGGCTGTCCTTGAGCTCCTCGAAGGGCACCTCAACAGTGAGCCGAACCCGAGTCGGGTTCAGGGTCTCCACGGCGCTCTTCACGGTTCGGTCTCCTTGTGGCTGACTGCTGGGGATTCTGCCGTCACGCTGCGATTCAGCGGTTCAGCGGACTTCGGCCCGGTCCATCAGACACACGGGCACGCAGCTTGCATAGTAACCGCAAGCGGCAATCAGCCCACAACGCGATCTTGTGGTGGTCCTCGCACGGACGCGTACGAGGCACTGCTGGTGGTCGGGGTGGCCGGATTCGAACCGACGACCTTCCGCTCCCAAAGCGGACGCGCTACCAAGCTGCGCCACACCCCGTCGGTGCGACACGTAGGGTACATGCCCGGAGACCCTCTGATGCGCTGTCTTCCGCACGGCTCCCGGCCGGCCCCGACGCGCGGCGCGCGCGTCGGCGGCGAATGTGGTGTGCGCTCCCCGGGAACGACCCGCTAGGATGCTGTCCGTGCCACGGTCTTCGGACCTGCGGCGCACACTGCGGGTGTAGCTCAATGGTAGAGCACTAGTCTTCCAAACTAGCTACGCGGGTTCGATTCCCGTCACCCGCTCAGAAGAACAAAGGGCCAGGTCAGAGGACATCTCCTCGACCTGGCCCTTAGTCGTTCCCAGGGCCGCGATCAGCCCTCCGTGCCCCCGGCGTGCCCCTTCCGCTGTGGATCTTCCTTCGTGCCCCGCGTGTCCTTCTTCTTGTTCTTGCGGCTCTTCTTCACCAGCCCGCTCAGCGCATCGGCAATCAGCCGGTCCCGATCGGCACTGGCGTGCTGATAGATCAGCGCGGCGCGGGCGGTGCTGTGGCCCATGCGCGTCATCAACTCCCGCGTACTGGCCCCCGTGGACGCGGCGAGCGTGTTCCCCGTGTGCCGAAGATCATGGAAGTGAAGCCCTTTGATCCCCGCCTCTCGACACGCCTTGTGCCACAGCAGATTGAAGTGATTCCGGCGCGGGGTCGCCCCCTTGGCCCCGATGAATACGCGCCCGTCGACGCCGGCCTCGGCGTGCCGCTTCAGGTGCTCGTGAAGGTCCGGGAGGATCACGCCGGGAATGGAGACCGTCCTCTTGCCCGCGGCACTCTTCGGCGCCTTGATCTCCCGCTGTCCGTTGCTCAGCTCAGCGACCGACCGGCGGACCCGCACGGTCCGGTGCTCCAGGTCCACGTCCCGCCGGCTGAGCCCGATCAGCTCGCCCCAGCGCAGCCCGAGGAATCCGGCCATGAGTACGAGAGCTCGGTACCGTGGCTGAATCGCCTCGGCCAGCGCGTAGACCTCTTTGACCGTCGCGGTCGGCCGCTCCGGGGTGTGCACGGAGCTGGCGCCCTTGACCTGGCAGGGGTTCCGCCGGATCAGCTCGTCGGACAGCGCCGTCCCCAAAATGGCCCGGAGCAGGGCGTAGGACTTGGCGACCGTGGTCGGGCCGGTGCCGGCGGCCAGCTTGTCGGCACGCCAGCTACGGACGAGGGGCGGCGTGATCTCCGCCAGGTTGACGCCACCGAGGGCCGGCACCAGGTGGTGCTTGAGGAGAGAGGCGTACAGCTGCCGCGTGGTGCTGGTCAGCTCGCGCTCTTTGATCCAGGCGACGGCGTACGGACCGAAGGCGACCTTCCCGGCGTCCGGGTCGCGCCAGTCGCCCCGCCGCATCTCGGTCTGCGTGTCGGCGAGCCAGTCGTCCGCGTCCTTCTTCGTACGGAACGTCTCGGGCGCGGGACGGAGCTCCCCGTCCGGTCCGAGGTATCGGGCCTGGTAGCGGCCGGAGGGCAGCTTGCGGACCCGGCCGAACTGGCGGCGCTTCCCGGCCATCAGGCAGCCACCCCCAGGCGCCGACGGTGACGCGGCTCGACGGTGTTCGCGGTGATGTACGCCCGGACGGCACTTTCCGGGATGCGCACGTGGCGGCCGACCTTCACGTACGTGATCCGCCGCTCCTCGACGAGGCGCCGAGGGAACCGCACGGTGGTGCCGAGCAGTTCGGCGACCTGGACGACGCTGAGGAAACGCTCATTCATGCTGCTCTCCTTGCAGGGCTTCGCGGGCGGTCTGACGGTTCAGCTGAATGTCCCGGGCGATGCTGGCGGCAAGTACCGACTCCCCCGGGCTGTGTCCGTGGCCGGCGTACTGCCAGGAGGCGAGGACGAGCACCGTGTCCGGCTCGACGTCGTCCAGGCCGCGGGCTTCGCGTTCCTGGGCGGCGCGGTAGTCCGCCCGGGTCTGGCGGAGGGCGCTGAGGGTGGTGGAGTACTGGCGGGACTTGGTGGAGAAGTGGCCGCGGAAGCCGAGCATGTGCGACCAGGCGGCGAGGCGGCGGTCCGGGTAGAGCGGGTCGAGGTCGAGGCAGGCCCCGATCAGGCGGGCGGTGTGGTCGGGCACGTCGAGGAGGACCAGGGCCTCACGGTTGCCGATCCGGCGGTCGAGCGTGCCGGTGTTCTCGGCGGCCTTCGTGGCGTACTTCGCGACGTACGAAGCGACCGCCTGCTCGGTGATGTCTGAGCCGTCCCCGAAAGCCTTGATCGGGCGTACGTCGAGCTGGGTACCCCAGCGGAAGGTGCGGGCGGGCTGGTCGGCGACGGCCGGGACGGACACCGAGGTGTAGGCGTGGGCGACGGCCGCGCGGATTGTGCGGTCGAGGAGTTCCGTGCTGGCCCAGGAGGGCGGCGGGCTGGACGGGCCGACGGGTCCGTCTATGCGGATGACGGCGTGGAAGTGGATGGCTCCGCGCTTCTGGAACTCGGCGACCTTGCCGTAGGAGATCCGAGCTTCCTCCCTCAGCTCGCGCTGCGTCAGTCCGGCGTACGCGGCGATCTCGCGGCGCAGGCGAGTCGTGAAGCGCTGCCAGAGCTGTCCGGCGTGGTTGTTGAAGAGGACGACGGCGGCGTAGTCGTAGGTGGCCGGGTCGAGGGCGGTGCCCAGTTCGGGGGCGTCTTCCTGGTGGTGCTGGCCGCAGCGGCAGGGGCGGCCGGCGGGGCGGTTGTGGACCGGGCCGAAGGACGGGGCGGTGAGGGTGGCGAAGACGCGGGGGTGCTTGCGGACGGTGGTCGGGATGTCGCGGCGGTCGTCTCCGGCGAGTCCGGCGCGGATCAGGTGGTAGGTGTCGCCGGAGTACGTCCAGGCGCAGGCGGGGCAGCGGGAGGCGCGGCGGTTGCCGCAGGCGATGCGGAGGCGAGCGCCGGGTTCGTCTTCGGTGGAGTAGCGGTGCAGGGTCTCGCCGGTGGTCTTGTCCTTGGCGACGGTCCAGCCGGTGATGTGGATCGGGTCGGAGCAGCCGCCGGTGCGGCGGATCTGATCTTCCCAGCGGGCGTAACCGGGAGCCCCGGCCACCTTCAGCATGTCGCCGAGGGTGGCCGGGTCCAGGCCCGCGAGGGTCGCGGTGTGGGTCACGCGGTCACCGTCCGGTGGGGACGGCGGGTGGAGCGGCGGGTACCCGTGCCGTGGCAGGTGAAGCAGTGGGCGGTGATCGTGCGGAGGTGGCCGTTGTGGTCGCGGCCGCCGAGGGTGATGGCGACGGACGCGTGGCCGTCGCAGTTCGGGCAGAGCTCTCCCGGGGTGTTCTGCTTCATGATGGTGGTTCCGTCCGGTTCGTTGGATCGGGCTGGAATGCGGCGCCGGGACGGCGGAGACTTGGCGGTTGAGGCCGTCCCGGGGCCGGTCAACGGCTCTTGAACTCCTGGCGCAGGGCGCGGACGAGGAAGAGCACGACGACGGCGCTGACGGACAGGGCGACGGCGGTGACCGCGACGGCCAGGAGCAGCGAGACGGCCACGGATGCCAACGCGAGGACTCCGGCGACTCCGCCGGCGGCGAGGGCGAGCGCGGTACCGGGCGAGCTCTGGACCAGGCCGCCGAAGGCGCTCGGGGACTTCGCGGCGACGGGGGCCGGACCGTGCTCCGAGTACTCGACGGGTGCCGGGGTCGGGCGGATGGTCGCCGGGGTGTAGGTGTCGAGGGTGGGGTACTTGGGCTTGAACATGGCCGTTTTCCTTCCGGGGTGGGCTACTTGTTGATCGCGGTGTCGATGGCCGGGGCGAGGAAGCTGTCCGCGAGGAGGAAGCCGCCGACGAGGATCACGGCGACGAGCCAGAGCGGCGGGCGGACGAGCTTGTAGCCGAGGACACCGACGACCAGCAGGGCGAACCAGAGCGGGACGTCCATGACGTTGACCTTTCGGGTCAGGCGACGCGGCAGCGGTGGGAGCGGGCGGCGAGCTGGGCGGCGGTCGAGGAGTTGTAGTCCGAGGACCAGCCGCAGCCGTCGGTGGTGCAGACGGCGGTGTCCTTGTTGCGGCCGTGGTTGTCGCGGTAGGTGCCTATCTGGACGGGGCCGATCTTCATGAGCGAGCGGAAGTTGATCCGGGCGGGCATGGGATCTCCTGTCATGCGAGCTGGGCGGCGATGGCTTCAGCCATCGGGGACGGGACGCCGAGTCGGGCGCGCAGGGTCTCGGTGTCGATGTCCGAGCCGGTGCGGGTGCGGTGGTCGTCGGCGATCTTCTGGGCGTGCACAACGAGGGCCGGCGGGACCGTGGGCTCCGGGACAGCAGCAGGGAGGACGGGGAGCTCGTCGGCCTGTACGCCGGGTTCTGTCACCCGCTCGACCATGGGCTCGGTCGCCGGGTCAGGAACGGGTTCCGGTGCAATGGGCGACGTAGGCCGGTGAACCAGGAGCGTGCCGCCGAGGAAGGCCAGTGCCGGCCATCCGGCAACGAGGATGCGAAGCCAGTCCGGGACGTCGCGGAGGTCGAGTAGGCCGGCGGTCGCGACGTTGGCACCGAGGGAGGCCGCCAGGGCTACGGCGAACCAGGACCAGGCCGACCGCGAGGGCTCCCCCGCATCCCGGAGGGACCGGAGGCGGTGCCAGGCCGCGACGAGCAGCAGGTCCACGCTGACCGGGTAGGCCCAGGCCTTCCAGCCGTCCTGGCCAGCGGCTTCCGCGAGGTCGTGGAGGTGGGCGAAGGATAGGGCTCCGGCGATGACGGCCTGGACGAGGACGGCGTCCGGGCGGACCAGGCGGGTCATGGTGTTCACCTCGTTTCAGGCAAGGGTGGGGTAGGGACTTGGCGCGATGAGGCCGCGCCGACCGAGTGGGGCCAAGTGCTTAGAAGGCACCTGCTGCAGCAGCCTTGGGCTGGACCTTGCCGACGAGGACACGTACCGGGAGCACGGGCCGGAAGGGCTCCAGCTCCGGAATGCTCGGGGTGCGGTGTGCCTGGGCGTTGCAGGTGTTCACGGCCTGGCGGAGCGTGGTGTGCGGGGCCCGGATGCGGGACCAGCCGCCGGAGGAGTCGCCGGCCACGGCGGTGCCGGGGCGGTCCTTGTCGATCTGGACGGCGGCGAGGACGGCGTCCGGGGAGATGTCCCCGAAGGCCATGTTGGCCGAGGTCTCGTCGTTGACGCGGTGAGCGGTACGGCCGGTGAGCTGGGCGCGGAGCATGGTGATGCCCTTGCCGAGTTCGGATCCGAAGCGCTGGCCGCAGATCTCCAGGTGGATGCCGGCCGCGCGGCCGAGCTGGGCGAGGCGGACCAGGTCGGTGACGATCTGGTCCCGTCGAGCCTCCTCTGCCTTGCCCGCAGCGAGGGCGAGCTCCGCGACCTCATCCACCAACAGCACGACGGGTACGGGGCGAAGGTGCGCGGGCAGGTCCCAGATGTCGGCGGTGATCTCCGCATCCGGGAGGTTGATGCTGATCCGCTGCTCGGCCCGGATGAGCTCGTAGACGCGACCCATGTACTGGACGAGCGCGGCGAGCAGTTCTGCGGCGTCGTCCGGGTTGTCGGCGAGGGCGGTGAACCGCCGTGCCATCGGTGAAAGTTCCACGCCGTTCTTGCAGTCGATGCCGACGAGGGCAACGTTCTGTGAGGCCAGGCCGGAGACGAGCGTGCGTTGGTAGACGGACTTCCCGGACTTGGTCGCGCCGACGTTCAAGGCGTGCGGGACCTGCCGATAGTCCCGGTGATGAACCTGCCCGTCCTCCCGCAGGGCCACGGGCACCCGGAGCGGTTGATCGGGCACAGCTGCCGCCGGCATGCGCACCCGCTTGAGTACGTCGTACCCCGTCATCCTGAGCTCGACGACGCTGGAGCGGATCTCGCGCGAGACGACGTTGTGGAGGGCGAAGGAGTGCCGGAGCCGGTCCGACGAGGCGGAGAAGTCGAACGCGTCCTGCCCGGGCCGGAGTTTCAGCCGTAGGACCAGGCCGGTCGAGGTGGGCCGCAGCCGCAGGATGCGCGACGAACGAGCCTCAGGAGCGGGCCTGTTAGCAACCCGAGCGAGTGCCAGTCGCCAGCGGGAGGGCGGGACGGTGAGCCCGCAGGCGTCCATCACCGAGCGGTAGCGGATCAGGACGCGGATGGTCGCGAAGGTGACCCCGAAGGTCATCCAGTACCAGGTGGGCCGCTGCCAGCGCAGTACGAGCGCCAGGGCGAGGACCACCAGCAGCGTGACCCATAAGGCGTTCACGCTCAGCCCGCCTTGGTGGTGAGCGAGGTGACGGCCACGGCGCGGAAGCTGATGCCGTGGCGCTTCTGGCCGTTGAACTCGTTCTCCCACGGGCGGGCGACCAGGCCGGTCAGCGCAACCGGGGTACCCATGACCAGCTCGCCCGAGATCCCGGGCGCTGGCACGACCACCGACAGGACTTCCGCCTCCCCGTACGAGGCGAACAGCACGTCCACGGTCATCATCTAGGACCCGGTCTCGGGGTCGGTGGCGATCTCGCCGGTCCGACGGTCCTTGATCTTCACGGCCGGGGGCTGGGCGACCATCACCATGGCGGCCGAGGTATCGACGGGAATCTGACGCACAGCGGATCACTCCTCTATAGATGCTGAACTCCGTCACTCATGTATAGGAGTGACATGAAGAAGAGTGCCCGACTCCTATACATGAGTCAACCCGCTACGAAGGGAAACTCGTAGCGGGCCGTGGGGAGTTGAGCGAGCGTCAGTCGCGCGCGGGGATCCGGTACTCGAAGACGAACTGGTCAGCGGCCATGAGGGTGTCGCATACCTCGACCACGCGACCTTCCTCCGTGACGGCATCGCGGAGCAGATGCACCACGGGAGCGCCGGGAGTCAGCGACAGCTCGGTCGCCTCAGCCTTGGCGGCCGGCCGAGCCTGGAGCGTCTCTACATACTCGGCGAAGACATGGCCGTGATCCTCAAGCCGGGCGTAGATACCGCCGGGCCCCGGATTCTCGGCGAACAGCTCCGGGATGTCCTTCACGACGTCCCAGGGCAGGTACGAGGTAGCCGTCTCCACGGGTGTCCCGTTCCGGAAGTACAGCCGACGCCGGGCCAGCACCTGAGTCCCCGCGGTGACCCCGAGCCGCGTCGCGATCTCCTCCGGCGCCTCCATGGGCCCGATGAACAGCACGCTCACCTTGGCTTCGGCGCCGGATTGCGCCGACTCAGCAAGGTACGCCGCCCGACCCTCCTGCCGATGCGTACGCCGGAAGCGATCGGAGGACCGGTGCCGCACGGGCGGCCGAGCCGTCACCAGCGAGCCCTTGCCGTGCCGCGTCTCCACGAGCCCGCTCGCCCGCACCTCCACCATGGCCTTGCGGATCGTCCCGCCCGCGACGCCGTAGCGCTCCACGAGTTCCGACTCACTCGGCACCATGTCGCCGGCACTCAGCACCCCGGCCCTGATCTGCTGAACGATGTCTTCGGCGATCTGCACGTACCGAGGCACGGCGGCCCTGCCACCTCCTGCTGCGGTTCCCATAGTCCTTCTCTTCCTCCTATGCTCCTGTACATGAGTACGGGTTCCCCGCAGGCCAAGTCAACGCCACTGCACTCCGTGTCCGTAGCCGGGGCGGTGCTGCGCGAGGACGGCCGACTCCTGGCGATCCGTCGCGCGGACAACGGGCATTGGGAACTGCCGGGCGGAGTACTCGAACTCACCGAGTCCCCGGAGGCCGGCGTCCGCCGCGAAGTCCTGGAGGAGACGGGCATCAAGGTCGAGGTAGACGAGCTCACCGGGGTCTACAAGAACACCACCCGCGGCATCGTCGCCCTGGTCTTCCGCTGCAAGCCGGCGGGCGGCACCGAGCGCACCTCAGCGGAATCGACCGCGGTCGCCTGGCTCACCCCAGAAGAAGTCACTGCTCAGATGGCCGAGGTCTACGCGATCCGCCTCCTGGACGCCCTTGACGACGCGGGGCCCCACGTCCGCAGCCACGACGGCCGCCAGCTCGTCACCTCATGACCCACGAGGAGGCCGTGCGCCTGGTCCAGCAACTCATGGATGGCGACATAGCCACCGAGGACGAGGGCAGCACGATCATCGAAGCCCTGGAACTGGGCCTACGGTGCCCGCACGTCAGCGACTACATCTTCTACCCGGGCCCCGGGCAGCACCCTTCCGCCGAGCAGGTCGTGGAACGAGCCTTGGCCTACCGCCCGATCGCTCTCTGACTCCAAGACCGCGCGGTAAGAGTTTCCCTACTTCATCAAGGGCGCTTCCGCCGCCCAAGGCGGCGTCGCGCGCCCGCCGCCCCGGGCCTGCGCTCCTGTCTGCGCCCCGCTCCAGCCCGGGCCGCCGGCCGCGCGCCGATGGCTCAGGACTTCATGGGCTGGACGAGCCCGGCCTGATCTGCGAGCCGCCCCTCACGACGATGCCTCCGGCGGGGGCGCTCTGACTCTGGGATGCGGGGGCCAGTCGTGCGACCGCGGCTCCGTTGTAGTTCGGGGTGGGGGCTGTCATCCCGTCTGCCGTCGTCCCAGGGCAAGCCGTAGCAGACCAGCCGTCAGGGGCCCAGGTCGTTCGTCCAGCAGGGCGCTCCACCTGGGCCCCTGACGACTGCCCCGCTACCACTCCGTGTGGGACGACGGCAGACGGGATGACAGCCGGGGAGTACTGAGAGTGCGGGCGGGTATGGCACCAGGCGTCCATGAAGCCGGTCGCTCTGCTGGAATCTCGTTTCACCCCACCATGACCCGAATGTCCTGTAGGTTGTGCCCAATCTCAGGGGAGGCGCAATATGTCCGACGCTTTGGAATCTGCACTCGCGCAGCGTGACGACCTCAATCGCTACAAAGCAGCGAAGAGGATGCTCTTCGCTTTGCAGCTGTCTCTCGACCTTGAAGACATCCACAGCGTTGCTGCCACAGCACTCACCGACGGCCCCGATGACAAATCCTGCGATCTGGTCTACATCGATCGCGACTCGCGATCGATGATTCTAGCTCAAGGCTACGAGGCCGGTAATGTCGACCAGCTGCAAGCCCCTCTAACAAAGGGGACGTCGCTACATCAGGCCGTGAATTGGCTCTTTGGGTCCACTTCCGAGAATAGCGTTCCACTGAGACTCCGGAGCGCTTGGCGCGAATTGCATGATGCACTGACGGAAGGAGCCCTGCAAACCATTGAAGTCTGGTTTGTCCACAATCTTCCAGAAAACAAGCAGCTCGCCGAGGAAATGCAGGCGGTAGCGACCGCCACGTACGGAATTATTTCGTCGCGCTACAATGTTGAAGGCCTCTCAGTAACAGGGGCCGAAGTTGGCCGCAAGACACTCTCAGACAGGTATGAAGGTTCCCGCACCCCTATCCTTGTGGGGGACACATTCGAAATCCCCGTCAGTGGCATCTTTACCGAAACTGGAGATAACTGGTCGGCGCTATGCGCAAGCATTCCAGCCAGCTGGCTTCGCGAGCAATTCGCAGTACACAAAGAGCGGCTATTCTCCGCCAACATTCGCGGATATCTCGGCAGTACACGCTCACAGAGCAATATCAATAATGGAATCCAAGCCACAGTGAGGGACCAGCCGGGGCGTTTCTGGGCCTACAACAATGGCATCACAGCGTTGGTGCACTCATTCAAGAATCGCGACGGCGAATCCGTCGAGATCACCGGAATAGCTATCGTGAATGGGGCGCAAACCACCGGAGCCCTGGGATCGGCCGACAGTGATGGCATCGACGAGGTGAAGATCCTCGCACGCTTCATCAAGTGCGATGATGCCGCCACAGTTCAGGACATCGTCAGGTACAACAACCGTCAGAACCCGACCCAGGCTTCTGATTTCCGAAGTAACGATCGAGTTCAGTCGCGACTTGTAAAAGACTTCGAGGGGCTGGGAGTTGTTGGATACAATGGCGGCCGCAGAGGCGGGGCGGAAGATGTCATTCGCCGGCCGGGAGAGAACCAGGTCGCGGCCAGCGTAGCGGCACAGGCCCTGGCGGCGTTCCACGGGCGCCCTGACGTCGCCTACCACGAGAAGGGCCAAATCTGGGAACAGGATGCAATCTACAGCTCTGTGTTCCCCGAGAGGGTTAGCGCGAAGCACATTCTTTTCGTTTATAGCCTGCTGCGAGCCTTGGAGCAGAGTAAAGCGAGCCTCGGCTCCCGCACAACCACTCCTCATGCGCAGACTTTGCGCGACCAAGAGTTGGCCAAATGGTTTGGAATGCGCGGCTCCACGTTCCTTGCCGTATCAGCCGTCGGCGCGTCAATCGAGAGTGTGCTCGACGTGCCCGTCTCTGACCAGTACAACCTAGAATTCAAGAAGAATCTCGCGGTACCCAAGGCAATCGAGGCGTGGCTCCCCGTGACCACATCCTTGCTGGCCTTGGCACCCGACCAGCTCTCGTCTCCCCTTTCGAGTGTTGGCGGCCTGCGGAATCGCGCGTCTGTCGACTCCGCAATCAGCACATACCGAGCTGTTGTCTCGGCCACCAGCCAGGTCAATAAGCCCATCTATGCCGAATTCGCTAGCCAGATCCGATCGTAGCCTCGATTTTCCTGAGGTACGCACATCGACCCCCTAGCCTGCGGGCGGTACACGGTCGCTGCCCTGTGTTCCCTTAGGGCAGCTAACCGTGAAGTCTGCATGGAGGTGGCTCAAGCAGAGATTCCTCCGTCCGTAGCTCTTCGGCGACCACATTCCGACAATTTCGTTCGGTTGGACAAACCACGGCTGCGGAAATGCGTGGGACGTCACGGGGTCTCCAGTACCGTGGGCAGGGCATCGGCGGAATAGTGAAGCCCCAGACAGAGTCTGGGGCTTCACTATTATTGGGGCGCGGCGCCACTAGGCAAGGGCGACTGGTGGGAAAGAGGTGTCGGCGCAGTCTGCGGGAGTAGAGGCCGCTATCCGTAGACGGTGGCCGCGGCTGGTTGCTACGCGGACTGCGTCTCGGAGGGCGCCTGCCAGGTCCGTTACAAGGAGACGGAGTTCGTCCGAGTCTGCCTCCTCGTCGGCAAGGACTTCGGCTACATAGCCGAGGAGCTCGGCACCCAGCCCGAGTTGGACCGCTTCGGTGTTGTCGGCGAGGCGGGACACATAGCCAGCAGTGTCGTCGGCGCTGAGGAAGCAGGGTTTGCCGTCGGGGCCCGACCACGGCAGGAGTCGCAGCTCGTTGTGGGGTGTCATCGTTCCGCCCTCCTGGCTTCGGTCGTGTGGTGCGTGGTGAAGACTGCGTCGGCTCGGTCGCCAGGGAGTGCCAGGAGGGCCGCCTCGACCACGCGGCCGGCGGTGTTGGTTGCCACGCGTGTGATCGAGAGGATGGCCAGGGTCGGGCTGATGCGAAGGGTCGTCGCTTCGCCTGGAGTCGGGAGGCGGGTGCTGACCGTTTCCTGGACCACGGCCAGTGGTGAGCGCTGGTCTGGCAGTCGTGCGGTTAGCAGTCCCTCCGGGACGTCGGCCGGCGCCAGGTCGCGGGGCACGTAGATGCGGGCCAGGCTGTGCGGTGTCTTCCCCTCGTGGCTGAGGCAGAGGAACTCCGTCAGGGGACTACGCGGCGAGACCTTGAGGAGGGCGGCCAGATGGCCGTGCGCTCGGAGGTTGGTGGCGCGGACCGTAGTGTGGAGCGCCTCCTCGACCGGGGCCGATGCGCTCGGCGCGTGTCCGCCGCCGATGTACGTGGTCCTGCGGAGTGGGTGGCGGACGAAGTTGCCGCTGCCGTGGATCTTCTCTACGAGCCCTTCAGCCTGGAGGAGCGCGAGGGCGTTCCGGAGCGTGGGTGTGCTGACTGCGTAGTGGGCGGCTAGGCGGGCTTCGGAGGGGAGGCGTTCACCTGCCTTCAAGTGGCCCTTCGTGATCTGCTCCCGGAGGTCGCCGGCGATTGCGTGGCGGCGGGACGGCGGGGGTTGAGTCACCAGTTCCTCCGCATCCGGAGGGCGATGAAGCGGGTTCGGGCGTGCATGGTCAGGAGTTCGCCCGACTCGAAGCAGAGTCGCTTCGCGCTGGCGGGGAGTTGGATCAGGTCGATGACACGGCATGGTTGGCCGCCGATCTGGATTACGTCGCCGCGTTGGACGGTGGTCGAGGTGATCTCGACGTTTGTGGCGAGGGCGCCGCTTGGGGTCCATCGGCTCACTCGGTCACCTGCCGCGGTTCGGATCGGTCGCTTGGGGTGTGGCAGGGGCAGTCGCAGGCCTCGTAGATCACGGGGACGCCTACCGGAGCCGTGGCGGGGGACGACTGCGCGCACTCGTGGTGGGTGCCGATCGTGCACGAGCTCGACCGGTAGGGGGTGGCGTCCGCGGCAGGCGGTAATGCCGGCCGAAGGGGGCGCCCCCTGGTGCGGGCGGTGGTGGGGACCATACGGTTCGACATGCTGATCAGCTCCTACTGCTGTCGGCCAGGTCCCCGGACGTCGCCCGTCGCGGGGACCGCTTTTCGTACGGCGGCCCAGAGGGTGCGGCCGGTCAAGCTGCTGGCTTGGAGACCGAATCGGTCCGCCTCTGCCACCACTTCCAGGACCGCCCGCCAGGTGGAGGCGGGCAGCGGCTCCGGTACCTCCGCTTCGATCGACGTGTAGCGGGTGTGGTCCTTGACTCGCGCGATCACGCCCAGGGCGGACAGTCGGGCGGCGATGCTCTCGGCTCTTGAATCCGAAGCGGGCACCGAGGGCCTCCGTCGCCGAGTGAACACGTTGAGTGAAGCTAGTTAACTAGATTAGAGCTAGTGGACTAGATTTTCTACATGCCTGAGCAGCCGCCTTATCTCCGTATCGCCGACGTACTGCGGCAGCGGATCGCGGAGCACGACTGGAACGTCGGTGACCGGCTGCCCTCACGGGCGCAGATCGCCGGGGAGTGTGGTGTCGGCGAGAACGTGGTGCGCCGGGCGCAAGAGCTCTTGATCTCCCAGGGTGTGCTGGAGGGGCGAGCGGGCTCAGGTACGTACGTCGCGGAGCCGCGGCAGCGCGTGCGGGTCGTTCGGTCGTCGGCTCGTGAACAGCCGGGCGGTTCTCCGTTCCGTGCGGACATGCAGGCCTTGGGACGGCAGGGGAACTGGGAGAGCCGGACCGAGGCGAAGGTTCCCGCGCCGGCCGAGATCGCCGCGCGTCTCGGGATCCCGGTTGGGGAGCTGTGCGTGCGCACTGTGTACGAGTTCCTCGCCGATGGCCGGCCAGTGCAGTTGTCGACGAGTTGGGAGCCGTACGAGCTCACCGCCGGCACGCTCGTGGTCCTGCCCGAGGGTGGGCCGCATGCCGGTGCCGGCGTCGTGAACCGGATGGCCGTCATTGGGATCACGGTCAGCCACGCCGTGGAGCAGCCCGAGCCGCGGCAGGCGACCGCCGAGGAGGCGTCGCTTCTCGGGATCCAGAAGGCTGCACTGGTGACCCACATTCGGCGGACCTACTACAACGACCAGGGGCAACCTGTGGAGACGGCCGACATCGTCATCCCTGTCGCACTGTGCGAGGTCGTGTACGAAATTCCGATCAGGAGCTAAGAGCTGTCCCGGACGGCATGATGTGCTCCGTGACGAACAGCGCAGACCTGCATCCTGACCGGATACCGGGGTACGACAGCGGCCCCCTCACGCACGGGGCCGGGTTCCTGGACGAGCCGCTGTTCTGGCTTGGACACGTCTCCTCGTGTGTCCATTCCGAGGGAGCCGCGGAACTACTCTTCGGCGCTGACTACGACGCGGCAGGCGAGTTCCAAGAGCGGTTGTGGGAGCAGGCCGGGTGGCCGACGTTCACCATCCCCCTTGCTGCCGATCACCGTCTCCACATCGTCTATCGCACCCTCACGGGCGAGGCCGGCACCGACTACCTCCTCCATCACCCCGACTGGGAGAAGGCCGAGCACCTCGCTCAGGACGACGGGCATTTCATGGGGCCGGGCCTGTCCTGGCCCGAGCTGGTGGCTGCTGCGGACAACGCACTGCCCGGCGGGAGCACCACCGACCCGCATGCTCGGCTGCTACTACTGCTTCCCGCGTTGGGTGACGACGAACTACCCGACGATGCCGTGGACCGCCTGGCGGCCGCGCTGCGCGCTTGTACGGGCGTGGAGGACCCCGAGACCCTTGGAGCCGCCCTCCTGGACGCTCAGGGGGCACCTGGCCCCGCATGCTGGACAACAGACGGCCGCGGCGCCTCCGTCAACGACGGCGCGTACTCCTCCCGCAACCCTGCCAACCACTTTGCGCTGCCAGCCGATCGACTGTCCCGAGTGACCGTCGCGCTCGCCCCTTGACCCGTGTACGCCCTCTCGACACGGTGTCCTGGCGCGTGTCTCCCGCGTGCCCGATCAGAGGGGGCCGTTGAGGGCACAGCGGGGAACAGCAGCGAGAGAGCACGTAACGGGCAGGTCAGCGGCTTGGCTGGTCGGGGCCGGTGCGCGTACGCGATCTTCCAAACTAGCTACGCGGGTTCGATTCCCGTCACCCGCTCTGAAGCGAAAAGGGCCAGGTCAGAGGATTACTCCTCCGCCTGGCCCTTCGTCGTGCCCGGGGCCCGTGGTCGGCTCCGTACGCCCCTTGCGCGCCCTGCTGCCGCGTGCATGCCTTTCCGGGGCCGTTGGCGTCGTGGGGCGGGGGTGGGGGGTCGCTGGTGGTGATCTACGGTGTGTTGATGCAGCCGTCAGCGTCACCTCGGATACCGGAGCACACGATCCGGCCCGGCCGCCACTGGTATGCGACGGCGGCCGCGATCGCCGTCGTACTGATCGCGCTGGGGCTGGGCATCGGTGCGTACGGGCTCAAGGACGTGATCGGCGCGGTCGACACGGACCGCCAGTTCTCCGACGGCGGCTCCGTCACCCTGCGGCTCGAACCCGAACACGAGAAGGCGATCTGGATCGAGAGCCGCGGACCGTCGCCCGACCAGGTGTGCCGCATCACCGGTCCCGGCGACCCGCGCCTCACCGAGCCGGGTATCGACGTGTTCCTCACCCGCGACGAGACCTGGAACCCGCTCCACGGCATCCGCGTGTCGCAGGCGGGCGAGTACGAGGTCACCTGCACCTCCGACGGTCCGTCCCAGTACGCCATCGGGGACGCCGGAGGCCTTGTCGCGTTGGGCGGTCGGCTGGGGCTGGCCGTCCTTCTGCCGGTGCTCGGCGTCAGTGTCGGCGCCGCCGTCGCCCTCGTCACCGCCTTCCGCCGGAGGAAAAGCCGCCAGGGGCGCGGCGACTGATCGTCGCGGGGCGTCAGCGGGCGTAGGAGCCGATGCCGACCAGGCAGTAGACGTACTCGTTGATGACCGCGCCGTTGAGGGTGTAGCGGTGGGAGAAGGCGTACTCCGTCCTGGGGTTGTCGTCGCAGCGGCTCATGTCGGAGGTCATGGGGATGCTCTCGATGACCCGGTAGTGGGCGTCGGACGCCGAGCAGGAGACCTCCTCCACGTCGTCGACGCGCTGCGCCGTCGTCGAGTCGGGCAGTGTCCCGTTGAGGCAGGTGCCCTTGTCGAGGGGGGTGGGGGCCGCCGCGGTCGGGGTGGGAGGTGCCGGCGCGGGGGCGGGGTCGGCGGGGGCCGCGGAGGGGCTGGAGGCCGGGGTGTAGGACGGGGAGTAGGCGGGGGTCGAGGGGGAGCCCGCCGGGGAGGAAGCGGAGGAGCTTGAGGCTTTGCCGCCCGTGTCGTCCCCCGAGCCGATCAGTACGGCGCCGATGATCAGGGCCGCGACCAGTCCGAGCCCCACCAGGCAGCCGGCGGCGCCGCGTCGGGGCGCGGGCGCGGGCGCGGGCGTGGTCGTGGTCGAGGGCGGTGGGAAGACCGGCTGGGACGCCAGGGTCGGGGGTGGCTGCGGAGGTGCGGGCGCCGTGGCGGGCGCCGGTTCGGCCACCCGGATCCGCAGCAGGATCTCCCGGTCGCCCACGCGGGTGCGGACCAGTTCGCCGTCCCGGCAGGAGGGGATCCGCACCCGGGCGGGCCCGGTCGGGAGGTCGACGGGGAGGATCACGCCGTACGCGGCCTGGTGCGGGGTGAGGGTTAAGTCCATTTCCTGCGCGGACACCGGCTGCTCCTGGAGGTCAGGGGGGCAGACGTGTCGAGCGGACCCCCGCGGATTGTCTCCGACCGCCCCGTACGGACGCAGCAGTTCCGGCAGAAGGGCCTCGCGCCCGGCGGTCCCGGCGGCGTCAGAGCTGGATGTTCGCGATCATCGTCGCGAGGGAGTTGAGGAATCGGTTCACGTCGTCCGCGATCGAGCTCGACGCGAGGAAGAACCCGAAGAGGGCCGCGACGATGGCGGGCCCCGCCTTGATGTGGTTGCCACGGATCAGCACCACCAGGATGACCCCCAACAGAACCACCACTGACAGCGAAATGGCCACTACTGATCACACCTTCGGTCGTCCCCTGGTCGGCCCGGGGCGCACGGCCACGCACACCCCCACATGGACCATCCTCCCACCAACGGGCCCCGCCTATCCGCCCTGTGACGAATCGGCATCGTTCCGTTTGCCTCGACTACACGTTCGGGGGGCATATTTCGGGCGCATCGCCCATCTCACGGGGCGCGGAGCCCGAGGAGGGCGCGGACGTGGGCGTACTTGGCGGACAGCCGCTCGCGGGTCGGGCCGTCCAGTACGGACAGCCGCGCGGGATCGGCGTTGTGCGCGAGGTCGGCCTCCTTGACCAGGAGGGCGCCGGGCGTGGCGAGGATGCGGGCCGCGTACTCCTCGACCGGCTCGCCGGGGCGCTTGGTCACCGCGAGGACCATGTCCTTCACCGGCCGGGGCAGGGCCGCGGCGTCCAGCCAGGCGGGGCTCAGGGCCTCGTCCTCGATCGCGTCGTGGAGCCAGGCCGCCGCCTGCTGGTCGGGGCTGCCGCCGCGCAGGCGGACGCCCTCGGCGACGGCGGCGAGGTGCTCGGCGTAGGGCCGGCCGGCCTTGTCGGTCTGGCCCTCGTGGGCCGCGCGGGCGAGGGCCTCGACCTCGGTCAGGGTCAAGGGGCTGCTCGTCATGCGATCTCCCGCGCTGCCGCACGGAGGGCCGCCGCGGCCCTTCGTACATCGGATGGTGCCGTACGCCAGTTGGAGAACGCGGCGCGCAGGCCCGCGGTTCCCGCGTGGACGGTCGGAGTGACGAACACCTCGGCGGCCGCCGCCTCGCGCAGGGCCGCCAGGCGGGGCGGGGTGGGGTCGGCGGCGAGGGTGAAGCAGACGACGTTGAGGCGGACCGGGGCGAGCAGCCGGAAGGCGGGGTCGGCGGCGAGTTCCGCGCCGAGCGCTCGGGCGCAGGCGATGTCGCGCTCGACGATCTCGCGGTGGCCCTCGCGGCCGTAGGCGCGCAGCGTGAACCAGGCGGCGAGGGCGCGCAGCCGGTGGGAGTTCTCCGGGGTGAGGTGCACGAGGTCGGGGTGTTCGCCGAGCGGGCCGAGGTAGGCGGCGGAGTTCTGGAAGACGCGGGTCTGCAGGTCGCGGCGGCGGGTGAACTGGACCGCGCTGTCGTAGGGGACGTTCAGCCATTTGTGCAGGTCGATGCAGAGGGAGTCGGAGGCGTCGAGGCCGTCGGCGAGGTGGGCGTGGGCCGGGGAGAGCGCGGCGAAGGCCCCGAAGGCGGCGTCGGTGTGCAGCCAGAAGTCGTGCCGCTCCTTGAGGGCGGCGACGGCGCGCAGGTCGTCGAAGTCCACGGTGTTGACGGTGCCGGCGTTGGCGACGACCACGGCGGGGCCGGGGGTGTCGGCGAGCGCGCGGTCGAGGGCGGCCGGGTCGACGGCCTCCCGTCCGGGGAGGGTCGGTACGGGGACGAGGGAGTTGCGGCCGAGTCCGAGGATCGAGAGGGCCTTGGCGATGGAGGAGTGCGGGGCGCCGGAGAGCACGCGGACCGGGCCGAGGGCGGCCGCGCCGTCGTCGGCCGGGGAGACGCCGAGGCGTTCGCCGAGCCATTCGCGGGCGATGGCGAGGCCGGTGGTGTTGGACATGGTGGCGCCGCTGACGAAGGTTCCGGTGTGGTCGGGGCCGAGGTGGAAGAGCTGGCGGAGCCAGTGGACGGTCTCGCGTTCGAGGTCCTGGCCGGCCCCGTCGAGGGCGGAGTTGGAGTTCTGGTCGTGGACGGCGGTGAGCCAGTCGCCGACGAGGGCCGCGGGGGTGGCTCCGCCGGTGACGAAGCCGAGGTAGCGGGGGCCCGCGGAGGCCGACATGCGCGGGGCCCAGCGGTCCTGGAAGTCGGCGAGGGCGGCGGCGGTACCGGTGCCGTGGCCGGGGAGCGCGTGCGGGGCGCCCTCGGCGGGCGGCGGTACGGGCGGCGGTACGACGGGACGGTCGTGGCCCCCGGCGGAGGGCGGTACGACGGGGCGGTCGTGGCCCCCGGCGGAGGGCGGTACGACGGGGCGGTCGTCCAGGGTTGCGAGGGCGTCGGCGGCGGCGTGGCGGGTGGCGTCGAGGAGGCCGGGGAGACGGGTGAGGTCGGCGGCGAGCGTGCGGTCCATGGGGGCACGGTAGGCCCCCGGGGCGGGGCGGGGGTGGTCCAATCCCGGCGAAGTGGCTGGCCAGGGGCTCCGTCCCCGGGCGGGGGGTGTCCCCGGGTGGGGATCCCTCCCCGGGCGGGGGGTGTTCCCGGCCGGGGATCCGTCCCAGGGGCGGGGGCGTCCCCGGGCAGGGGGGCGTCCCCGGGCGGGGGGCGTCCCCGGGCGGGGGGCGTCCCCGGGCGGGGGGCCGTCCCCGGGCGGGGGGCCGTCCCCGGGCGGGGGGCCGTCCCCGGGCGGGGGGCCGTCCCCGGGCGGGGGGCCGTCCCCGGGCGGGGGGCGTCCCCTGGCGGGGGGCGTCCCCTGGCGGAGGGGGCTCCCCATGGCGGAGGGCGTCCCCCGGGCGGGGGCGTCCCCTACCCCGGCGGCCCGTCCCCTGCGCGGCGGCCCGTCCCCTGGCGGGGCGGGGGCGTGCGGGGTGGGGTGACCGGCGTGCGGGAGTTGGGAGTGGCCCGAGGGCGGGGGGGTGTTGGAGTTGGTGCCGGGGTGGGAGGTGTTGGAGTTGGCCCTCGGGTAGGGGGTGTTGGAGTTGGCTCTGGGGTCAGGGGTGTTGGAGTTGGTGCTGGGGTGAGGGGTGGGGGTCATTAGGGTCGGGGGATGAGTGGTGAGCGGTGGGTGCGCGGGGTGGTCCTGGCCGGGGTGCTGGCAGTGGCGGGGTGTGACGTGGCGCCGCCGCCGGAGGCGGCGCCGGGGCCGACCGGGGTGCCGGTGAGGCGGACGCCGTCCGCGAGGGTCTCCGAGGCGCCGCCCGCCTCACCGGGCGGACAGGAGGCGTGCCCGGAGGGCGGGGTACGGGTGGCCGAGGGCCCGGGTGACGCGGCGATGGGGCTGCGGGTCGCACAGCTCCACCTGGTCAACTGCGGTACGGAGCCCTACGTACTGGAGGGCTACCCGGAGATCCGGTTGCTGGACACCGGGCACGACCCCGTCGAGGCGGCCGTCGAGCACGGATCGGCGGGGATCGCCACGTCCGTCACGGGCATGGACGACCCCCCGGGCCGGGTCGAGTTGGCGCCTGGGCACACGGCGACGGTGGGCCTGCTGTGGCGGAACCTGGTCACCGATTCGTCCGTGTCCGCGGAGCTCGGCCGGTTCGTGGACGTGACCCCGCGCCCCGGCGCGACCCGGCTGCGCCTGCGGCTGGAACAGCCGGTGGACCTGGGCAACACGGGGAAGTTGGGTGTGGGCCCCTGGAAGCCGTACGCCGTCCGCTGATCGGCCGGAGGCGGCGTACGCGGCTCCAGCGGCCGCCACGGACCGCCGCGGACCGCCCCGGACCGCCCCGGCGCGCGTTCCCCGTCCCGCCCCCCGCCCCCGCTCCCCCGACCCCCGCCCCTCGGCCGGGGGGAGGTCAGGAGGCCGGCCGTCAGTGGGAGCGGCGGATCAGCAGGAGGGCGCGGTCGTCGTTGACGTCCTTGGCGACCTTCTCGATGAGGTGCCACGCGGCGCCGTCCCAGCCGGCGGCGACGTAGCGGTCGGCTTCGCCGGTGAGGCGGTCGATGCCCTCGCTGATCTCGCGCTCGGCCGTCTCGACGAGGCCGTCCGTGAAGAGCATCAGGACGTCGCCCCGGCGCAGGTTGCCGCGGGCGGGGGAGAACTCGGCGCCGTCGTAGACCCCGAGGAGGGGGCCCTCGCCGGACTTCTCCTGCCAGCGGCCGGTGCCGGCGGAGAGCTGGAGGGCGGGAAGGTGTCCGGCGGACAGGAGCTCGTAGTCGCCGGTCTGGAGGTCGAGCACCAGGTGGATCGAGGTGGCGAAGCCCTCGTCCCAGTCCTGGCGCAGCAGGTAGCCGTTGGCGGCGGGCAGGAAGCCGTGCGGCGGCAGCGCGCCCAGCAGCCCGCCGAAGGCGCCGGACAGCAGCAGGGCCCGGGAGCCCGCCTCCATGCCCTTGCCGGAGACGTCGGTCAGCACGATCTCCAGGGTCCGGCCGCCGTTCGTCCGGGCGGCGACCACGAAGTCGCCGGAGAACGACTGGCCGCCGGCCGGGCGCAGGGCCATCTCGCGGTGCCAGCCGCGCGGCAGGGCCGGCAGCTTGCTCTGGACCCGGATCCGTTCGCGCAGGTCGAAGAGCATGGTGCCGCCGCGCCGCCAGGGCACGCCGACACGGCTGCGGAACTGTGCGATGACCAGCCCGAAGAGCCCGCAGGCCGCCACGACGAGCACGGTGCCGGGAGTGACCCGGGCGGGCCCGAGGGTGTACGGACCGAGGACGAGGGCCTCGACGATCAGGGCGCCGGCGGCGGCCGCGTACAGCCCGAGCAGGCTGGCGGGCCGCAGGAGCAGTCCGCCCGCCACGATCGGCAGGACGAGGGCGGAGGGCGAGAACCACACCGGCATCATCAGCGTGCCGCAGGCGATGGCGGGGACGGTCAGCAGCAGCCCGGCGAAGGCGAGCCAGTCGGAGCCGTCGCCGCGGAAGTAGTCGACGGCGGATTTGCGCAGGGCGGTGCGGGCCCGGTGCGACAGCATGCGCGTCCGGGCCAGGAGGGTCTCCACGCGTGCTCCGGCCATTGCTTCGGGACCCTATCCATCCTGGCTGTGGATGCGCAGGGGTACCCCCGGACCTGAGGTCCGGCGGCGCCCGAAATCATGCCGGCCCGGGCGGAACGCCCTGATGGGAGGGGGTCCGAGGCAGGCGAGACGCACGTATTGCCAAGGGATGGGCGGGATGTCTGGTTCGATCGCCTGGAACTGGCGTGCGATGGCTCGATCACCCGTGCGCCGGGTCGGCGGCGGTCAGTCCTGTCGGCCGGACTGGCAGGCGGGGCACCAGAAGAGGTTGCGGGCGGCGAGGTCGGCGGTGCGGATCTCGCCGCCGCAGATGTGGCAGGGCAGGTGCGCCCTGCGGTAGACGTACACCTCGCCACCGTGGTCGTCCACCCTCGGCGGACGGCCCATGGCCTCGGGCAGGTGCTCGTCCCGGACGGTGTCGATGCGGTTGTTCCGCACGCCCTCGCGCATCAGGTCGGCCAGGTCCGCCCACAGGGCGTCCCACTCGGCGCGCGTGAGGTCCTTGCCCAGCCGGTACGGGTCGATGCCGTGCCGGAAGAGGACCTCGGCGCGGTAGACGTTGCCGACGCCCGCGACGACCTTCTGGTCCATCAGCAGGGCGGCGACGGTGGTGCGCGAGCGGGAGATACGGGCCCAGGCCCGGCCGGGGTCGTCGGCCGGCCGCAGCGGGTCGGGGCCGAGCCGGTCGTGTATCGCCTTCTTCTCGCCCTCGCCGATCAGCGCGCACGCGGTGGGCCCGCGCAGGTCGGCGTAGTGCTCCTCGTTCAGCAGCCGCAGCCGGACCGTGTCGGTGGCGGGCGGCGCCGGGGCGGGCCCGAAACCCAGCTTGCCGAAGAGTCCGAGGTGGATGTGGATCCAGGCGTCGCCCAATTCCAGGAAGAGGTGCTTGCCGTGCGCCTCGGCGCTCTCCAGCTCACGCCCGTCGAGCAGCGCGGCGCTCTCGGCGAACCGTCCCTGCGGGCTGCTGACCCGGACCGGCCGGCCGGCGAACCGCTCGGTGTGGTCCTGGGCGAGGCGGTGGATCGTATGCCCCTCGGGCACGGCGGAGCTCCTCGGACTCGGAGGGACGAGAACGGCCGTGCCCGCCGGGAGGCCCCGGCGGGGCCGCGCCGGCGGGAGCTACGGCCGACGGGGGGGGGGGGGGGGTGGCGGGGGGGGGGTGGGGGCCGCGGGGGGGGGCGCCGGGGGGGGCCGGCCCCCCCCGCCCCCGGCGGCCCCCCACCGCCCGGCCCCGCCGGCCCCCCCCGGCGGGCACGGCCGAGCGGAAGATCAGCCCTGCGGGTGGTGGGCGGGGATCGGAGGGAGCTCGCCGGTCCGCTCGTAGGCGGAGAGCATCTCGATGCGGCGCGTGTGGCGCTCCTCGTCGGAGTACGGCGTCGCGAGGAAGGCCTCGATGAAGCTGACGGCCTCGTCCTGGGTGTGCATGCGGCCGCCGACCGAGATCACGTTGGCGTTGTTGTGCTCGCGCCCGAGCTGGGCGGTCTGCACGCTCCAGGCCAGTACGGCTCGGACGCCCTTGACCTTGTTCGCGGCGATCTGCTCCCCGTTGCCGGAGCCGCCGATCACGATGCCGAGGCTGTCCGGGTCCGCGGCGGTCTTCTCCGCGGCGCGCAGGCAGAACGGCGGGTAGTCGTCCACCGCGTCGTAGATGTGGGGGCCACAGTCGACGGGCTCGTGGCCGTTGTTCTTGAGCCAGTCCACGAGGTGGTTCTTGAGCTCAAAGCCGGCATGGTCGGATCCGAGGTACACGCGCATGGGACGAGTGTGGCACGAGGACACCCTGCTGCTCGCAGCGGGTGTCGCGTAAGTCACTTCTAAAGCTCAAGTAAACCCAAAGAACGCAGATGGGACACCGCGGGCCCCCCTCGGGGCCGACGGTCCTCGGACAACGATCCGAAAAGGGGTCTTCCGTCTGGCGTTCATCTCAGGTTTGAATGCCGGGGCTCGCAACCCGAGAACCTAAGGATTCGTCCATGAGCTCCACGACGACCCTTCATAAGGCAGGCGACCCCTCCGGTGAACCCGGAGCCGCCCAGCCCTCCGAAGGTCTGAAGGCCGGTCTCAAGAACCGCCACCTGTCCATGATCGCCATTGGCGGCGTCATCGGCGCCGGACTCTTCGTCGGTTCCGGCGGCGGCATCGCCAAGGCCGGCCCCGCCATCCTGGTCTCCTACGCGCTGGTCGGCGCGATGGTGGTCTTCGTGATGCGGATGCTCGGCGAGATGGCCGCCGCCAGCCCGAACTCGGGCTCCTTCTCCGCGTACGCCGACCGGGCGCTGGGCCGCTGGGCCGGCTTCTCCATCGGCTGGCTGTACTGGTTCTTCTGGGTCGTCGTGCTGGCCGTGGAGGCCACCGCCGGCGCCGTGATCCTCGAAAGCTGGGTCCCCGCCGTCCCGCAGTGGGCCTGGGCACTGATCGTCATGGTGGTCCTCACGGTCACCAACCTCGGCTCGGTCGCCTCCTACGGCGAGTTCGAGTTCTGGTTCGCGGGCATCAAGGTCGTCGCCATCGGCGCCTTCGTGATCATCGGCATGCTGGCGGTCTTCGGGGTGCTCCCCGGCTCGGACAACCCGGGCGCGGGCTTCGCGCACCTGACCGACACCGGCGGGTTCATGCCCAACGGCGCGGGCGCCATCCTCACGGGCGTGCTGATGGTCGTCTTCTCCTTCATGGGCAGCGAGATCGTCACGCTGGCCGCCGGCGAGTCCGAGGACCCGCGGCGCGCGGTCACCAAGGCCACCAACTCGGTGATCTGGCGCATCGGCGTCTTCTACCTGGGCTCGATCTTCGTCGTCCTCACCCTGCTGCCGTGGAACGACGAGTCGATCGTCGAGAAGGGCTCGTACGTCGCCGCCCTGGACTCGATCGGCATCGCGCACGCCGGCCAGATCATGAACGTGATCGTCCTGACGGCCGTGCTGTCCTGCCTGAACTCGGGCCTGTACACCGCTTCCCGCATGGCGTTCTCGCTGGGCGAGCGCGGTGACGCCCCGAAGGCCTTCGCCAAGGTGAGCAAGAAGGGCGTGCCCACGGCCGCCATCTGGGGCTCCGTGGTCTTCGGCTTCGTCGCCGTCTACTTCAACTACGCCTTCAAGGACTCGGTCTTCAGCTTCCTGCTGAACTCCTCGGGCGCGGTCGCCCTCTTCGTGTGGCTGGTCATCTGCCTGACCCAGCTGCGGATGCGCGGGATCCTGATGCGCGAGGCGCCGGAGAAGGTCACCGTGAAGATGTGGCTCTTCCCGTACCTGACCTGGGCCACCGCGGCGATGATCGTCTTCGTCCTGGGCTACATGCTCTTCGACGACGCCAACCGCGAGGTCGTCCTGCTGTCGCTGCTGGTGGCGGCCGTGGTGATCGTCATCGGTGTGGTGCGCGACGCGCGCCGCAAGGCCGCCGCCCGCGCCGCCCAGGCGTGTTAGCCACCGCAGCCGCGCCGACCGCGGCGGCCGCTCCGGCGGCCTTACCGGACACAGCAGCCCCGGACCGCGCATGTGCCTGTCTCTTATACACAT
>NZ_JBHXRU010000047.1:0-47498 GCF_042716255.1 Streptomyces sp. NPDC058662
GGGTGCGCGGGGCGGGACGGCGGTGGCGCGCCGGCCCGCGAAGACGGCGGCGCGCAAGACCGCGGCGCACGCGGCGGGGCGCACGCGTCCCGCGGCCGCGAGCACGCCGGCGGAGCCCGTGGCGGAGAAGGCCGCCGGGGCCGCACCGGCCCGGGCGGGGGAACCGCCGCTGCGCGAGCTCGTACTCGCCCTGCTGGTCGGCGCCGCCGAGCCCCGCATGGTCAGCGAGGTCGCCGCCGAGCTGACGGCCGCGCGCGCCGGACGCGCGACGTCCGCCCCGGTGGTGCGCAACACCCTGGAGGGCCTCGCCAAGAAGGGCGTCATCGAGAAGGAGCACCGGCAGGGGTCGGTGATGTACACGGCTCCGCGACCCCCCGCGCAGGAGGGGCCGGCGGTCGCGGCGCCGACGGCCGATGCCGAGGGCGTGAAGTCCGAGGTGCGGGTCTGATCCGTCGCCGCGCCCGCTCAGCGGGTACGCCGGGGACCGCCGCGGTGGGGGCGGCGGCGGGCCACGGCCTCCGGCGCCGCCTCGGGTGAGGAGAAGCCCCCCGCCACGGCCACCCGGGCGACCGGTTCCGGTCCACCGGAGACGGCGGGCCCGGGTGCGGCCGCGGCGGCGGTCCCCGGGCGCTCGGCGCGGCCGAGCACCGTTATGTGGGGGATCAGCCGCGCGCACTCCTGGCAGACCTCGGCGAGCGTCCACACCTGTCCCACGGCCGGGTTGTGGACGAGGACGAGCATCGGGGTACCCGAGCAGCCCGACCGGGCGCTGTCGTGGAAGGCGCACTCGGCGGCCCGGCAGGCGCACGCGGCGTTCGGGCGGACGGTGGCGAGCCGGGCGTGCGCGCGGGCGTGCTCGGCGGCGAAGCGCCGCATGCCCGCCGTGTCCTTGGACCGCGCCGGCATGCGGCACGCCTCGACGCTGCAGGTGACGGAGACGGTGTGGTCGCCGTGGCCGGTGAGGCGGACCGTCCAGGTCCGTCCGGCTGCACGGGATCCGGGAATCAGAGTCAAGGGAGAGCCGTCCGTTCACGTATGCGGTGGTGTACCAACTGTTCGACAGTCTCGCGTGCGGGGACAGGAGGTCTCACGCGGCCCCCGGGCCGGCGCCCGTTTCACCGCCCTGGGCGGCGGGGTCGCGAGGTGGACGTCGCATCGAGGAGAGGACACACGGCCGAACGCGGCCTCCTTGTCTTTTTCGCACGTGAGCGGGCGGCTGTCAACGACTCGCGTCCCCCCGTCGCGGGCGGGTGGACGGCCCGCGCGGTTCGGCGGGGACAGCACACCGGGCCGTCCCGACCACGCGGGCCGCGTCCGATCCGGCGGGCATCCTTAGCCGCGGCCGATCGGGGCGGGCATCCTTAGCGGGACGTTAGATCTGCGCGGCGGACCTTGTCCGGGCGTCGCGGCCGGCCCCATGCTCTGGATTCCTCCCCACCGCCGGGCGCGCTGGGGGCACCCTCCCGTCCCCGATCAGGGACTTCCCTCTGGAGCCGCCATGTCCTCGTCCGCCGTCATGCCCGCGTCGCCGCCGCAGGACGAGCGCAGGAAGCGCCGTCTCGCCCTGATCGGCGGATCGCTCGGCAATCTCGTCGAATGGTACGACTGGTTCGTCTACGCCAGCTTCGCGATCTACTTCGCCGACTCCTTCTTCCCCAACGACAATCCGACCACTCAGCTGATGAACACGGCCGGTATCTTCGCGGTCGGCTTCCTGATGCGCCCCGTCGGCGGCTGGGTGCTGGGACGCGCCGCCGACCGGCACGGCCGCAAGAGCGCGCTCACGCTCACCGTCACCATGATGTCGGTGGCCGCCCTGCTGATCGCCGTCGCCCCGACGTACGGCCAGGCCGGTTACTTCGGCGCCCTGGTACTGCTCCTCGCCCGGCTGCTCCAGGGGATGAGCATCGGCGGCGAGTACGCGGCGAGCGCCACCTACCTCACCGAGGCCTCGGCCCGGAACCGGCGCGGCCTGGGCTCCTCGTTCCAGTACGTGTCGATGACCTGCGGCCAGCTGCTCGGCCTGGGCATCCTCATCACGATGCAGCACACGCTCACCACGGCCCAGTTGGAGAGCTGGGGCTGGCGCATTCCCTTCGCCCTCGGCGCCCTGTTCGCGGTCGTCGTGTTCTGGCTGCGGCGGCGGCTCCAGGAGACGGACGCCTTCAAGGAGGAGTCGGAGGGCGCGGACGCGCACGACGACAGCGCGCGCGGCACCCTGAAGGTCCTGTGGGAGCACCGGCGGCAGGCGGGCCTGGTCATGGCGCTCACCCTGGGCGGCACGGTGGCCTACTACACGTACACCACCTACCTCACCAAGTACCTCGTCGGCAGCGCGGGGATGGCGAAGACGACCGCCACCCTGGTCAGTTTCACCGCGCTGACGATCTTCGCCGTGCTGCAGCCCTTCGCGGGCATGCTCTCCGACCGGATCGGCCGGCGTCCCCTGCTGATCACCTTCGCGGTGGGCTGCACCGTCGGCACGTACCCGATCATGACCGCCCTGGGGTCGGCGACCTCGTACTGGTCCGCGCTCGGGCTGTCCCTCCTCGCGCTGGTCGTCGTCACCGGCTACACCTCGATCAACGCGGCTGTGAAGGCGGAGCTCTTCCCCACCCGGGTGCGGGCCCTGGGCGTGGCCCTGCCGTACGCCATCGCCAACGCGCTCTTCGGCGGCACGGCCGAGTACGTCGCGCTGTGGTTCAAGAGCAGCGGCCGCGAGACGATGTTCTTCTGGTACGTCTCCGCGTGCGCACTCGTCTCCCTGGTGACGTACGTCCTGATGCCCGACACCCGCGATGTCGCGCTCAGCCGCGCGGAGGCCGACGCCGACGCCGCGCGGGCCCGGGAGGAGGACGGCGGGAAGCGGGTCGCCGCGGCCTCCGCCGAGTCCGCCCGCTGATCGGGGCCGGTGACCCCGGGCGTCCGCTCCCGTAAGCTGCTGCCCGGTTCGGCGGACCGGGCACGGGGCAGGACCACGGGGTCACGGAGCAGGGTCACGGGGTCACGGGTCAGGGCACAGGTCGGGGTCAGGGGTCACGGGGAACTGTCGATGCATGCGCTTCTCGTCGAGGACGACGACCGGATGGCCCAGGCCCTCGGTACCGCACTGGCCCAGCGCGGTCACACCGTCCGCCGGGTGGGTCGGGCCCTGGACGCCCTGCGCCACGTCCACGAGGCCGATTTCGTGCTGCTCGACATGGGCCTGCCCGACCTGGACGGCCTCGAACTGCTGCGGCGGCTGCGGACCGTCTGCGACGCCCCGCTGATCGTGGTCACCGCGCGCTGCGAGGAGCGGGACATCGTGCAGGGGCTGCGGGCGGGCGCCGACGACTACGTCGTCAAGCCGTTCCGGATGGCCGAGCTGATGGCACGCATCGACACCGTGCGCCGCCGTACCGGCACGCCCTCCGGCCGCCCGGGCTCCGACGCGGCGCCGGCCCGGCTGGGCGGGCCCGTGCGCGCCGGGGACGTGGAGGTGCACCTGGCGGGCCGCACGGTCACCGTGGCCGGGACCGAGGTCCGGCTGACCCGCCGCGAGTTCGACGTGCTGGCCTTCCTGGCCGCGCGGCCGGAGGAGGTGCACTCCCGCGAGGCGATCCTGGACCGCATCTGGGGGGACGCCTTCCTCGCCGCGTCCAGGTCCCTGGACGTCCATGTGGCGGGTATCCGCTCGAAGACCGGCCGTTCGGGCCTGGTGCGCACCGTGCGCGGATTCGGCTACCAGCTCGGCCCGCCGACCGCCCGCTGTGAGCGGGGCGGGCCGCGGGACACCGGGCGGGGACCGCAGTCGTGAGGCGCAGGCTCCTCGCCGTACTGATGGTGCTCATGGGAGTCGCGGCGCTCCTGCTCTGCGTCCCGCTGGCCGATGCCTACGCACGGGGCCGGACCGAGCACCTGCTCCTGCAACGCCGTTCGGAGGCCGTGCGGTTCGCCGACCTCGCCGATCGGGTGCGCACCGTACCCGACCGACAGGAGCTGTCCGCCGAGATCGGCCGGTACGCCCAGCTGTACGGCGCCGGGGTGGTCGTCGTCGACACCGCGGGCGCCACGGTCGCGCGGGCCGGTACGGGCCGTGCCGCCGCGGTCGCCGCCGATGCCGCCGGAGCGGCGACGGACGCCGGGGCGGACACCCGTCGCGCCCTCACCGGCCGCTCCACGGACCGGCTGCCCACCCTGCGCCCCTGGGGCCCGCGGATCGTGCTGCTCGCCGAACCCGTCGGCCGGGACGAGCGGGTCAGCGGAGCGGTCCTGATGGCCGTACCGACAGGGGCCGCCCGCCGGGATGTGGCGGTCCGCTGGGCGCTGATCTGCACGGGCGCGGTCGCCGCCTTCGCCGCGGCGGCGCTGGTCGCGGCGGGGATCGCGCGCTGGCTGATGCGCCCCGTCCTCGATCTGGACCGGGCGGTGGAGCGGCTGGCGGCGGGCAGCCTCCAGGCGCGTGCCGCGTCGGACACCGGTCCGCCGGAACTGAGGCGGCTGCGACGGCACTTCAACGCCATGGCCGAGGCCGTGGCCCACTCCATCGGCCGTCAGCGCGACTTCGTCGCCGACGCCTCGCACCAGCTGCGCAATCCGCTGGCGACCCTCGTGCTGCGGCTGGAGAACGTGGAACCGCACCTGGCCCCGGGCCCCGGTCGGGCCGAGCACGCCGGGGCGCTGGACGAGGCGGAGCGGCTGGAGGAACTGCTCGACGGCCTGCTGGCGCTGGCCCGCGTGGAGTCCGGGACGGCCGGGTTGGAGGACCAGGACGCGTCGCGGGCGGTACGGGAACGGGTCGCGGCCTGGAGGCCGGTCTTCGCGCACGCCGGGCTGGAACTGAGCGCCGCCGTCCCGCCGCAGGAACTGCGGGTCCGGGCCCTTCCCGACGCGGCGGGCCGGATCCTGGACGCGCTCCTCGACAACGCCGTGAAGTTCGTACCGCGCGGCGGCCGCGTGGAGGTGTACGCGGCATGCGGGGCGGACGGGAGCGCCGTGGTCCGGGTGGCCGATGACGGGCCGGGCGTTCCCGAGGACCAACGGGAGCTGCTGCTGCGCCGTTTCGCGCGCTCCCCCGACCACCAGAACGTGCCCGGCAGCGGGCTGGGGCTGGCCATCGCCGACGAGATCGCCCGGGTCAGCGGCGGCCGGCTCGATGTCGGCGGCCGTACGCCCCGGGGGCTGGTGGTCGAGCTCCGGCTTCCGGCCGCGCCGTGACCGTGACCGTGACGGTGACGGTGCCCGCACAGCCGCGGCCGGACGCGCGGGCGCCGGTCCGGCTGTAGGGGCAGCCCCGGTCAGCCGTAGACGGACCGGTAGTGGGTGACGGCGCCCGGGTGCAGCGGTACGTCTCCGGTCGAGATCGCGAAGCGGGGCTCCAGCCGCGCGCCCGCGGTCACTTCGCGGAGCAGGTCGCGCCACCGGTCGAAAAGCACCTGGAGCACGTCGCGCACGGCGTCGTGCGGTACGCCGGCACGGGCCAGGAGGTAGTTGCCGACGCCGATGGTCCCCACCGGTCCGGCCAGGCCGTAGACCCCTTCGGGGAGCGTGACGGCCGTGTACACGGGGCCGTGGCGCTCCCGCAGCGCGCCCACGTGGCCGTCCAGTGCGAGGAACCGCAGGGGCAGGTCCCCCGCCAGGGCCGCCAGGGCCGGGGTGGGCACGCCACCGGACCAGAACAGCGCGTCGACCTCTCCGTCTCGGAGCGCCCGGACGGACGGGGCGAGGCCCAGCTGCCGTTCGCGGGCGGCCGTCGGGCCGTCGCTGAGGCCCGCCGCCCGCAGTACCCGGCCGGCCACCACCTGCACCCCCGAGCCCGCCGCGCCCGCCGCTACGGTGCGGCCGGCGAGATCGCGTACCGCCTGTACCGGCCCGTCCGCCGGGACGACCAGGTGCGTGTAGTTGACGTAGATCCGCCCGAGGGCCGTCACGGCCGCCGGCCGGGAGAACGGTTCGCGGCCCAGCACCGCGTCCGCGGCCACGTCGGCCATGGACAGCGCGAGCTCCACCGAACCGGCGTCGAGCTCGCGGAGGTTGTCCACGCTCGCCGCGGTGCTCACCGGGACGATCTCCAGCCGCCGGCCGCTCGCGGCGATGGCCCGGGCCAGGGCCTTGCCGAACGCGTTGTACGGACCGCCCTCCGGTCCCGTCGCGAGCCGCAGCCGCGGCGCCGGACCGGAGTCGCCCGAGCAGCCGGTCAGCGCCGCGCCGGCCGCCGCCACTCCCGCACCGATCACCCGTCGTCGGCTCCACCGCGCGCTGTCCACCCCGGCAGCCTACGGGCCCGCCGGAGTGCCGGGACCGGGACCGGTCCCGGACGGCGTCGGTGTCCGGGCGCGGTTCCACGCCGGCGCGACTCCATGCCGGCGCGACTCCACGCCGGCGCGGTTCCATGCGGTCGGGGCCAGGTGGGGCGTGACGGCGGCGGGCGCCGGTCGTTGAACCGGGCGGTCGAGCGAAGTGGGCACACCGGCCCCGGGACGTCGTGGTCCCGGGGTCCCGCCCGCGCCCGGCCCGGGCCCCTGGCCGCCCACTCCCCCGCCACGCCGAACTCCGGGCCCGTACGCGTGCTACTCGGCGGAGAGCCGTCCGCTCATCCACTCCAGTGCCGGCGGTATCTCGCGGTTCCACGTCTTGAAGTTGTGGCCTCCGTGGTCCAGCGTGATCGAGGAGACGCGCCCCGGGTCCTTCACCTTGCTGATGAACTGCTGGGTCGGGCCGTAGTTCTCCTCACCCTGCAACGAGGAGGTCACCAGGTACGAGACCTTCCCCTGCGGCTGGTTGTCCAGATGCCACAGCAGGTCGGATCGTTTCTCCTCGTCCTTGTCGCCGTGGAAGAGGTCGCCCGAGTCCGCGTCGATCTCCGGCTTGTACTCAGCCGACAGGCCCACCCCGGCGGAGTACGTCTCCGGATGCTGCACCGTCATCTTCAAGGCGCAGTAGCCGCCGGTCGAGTTGCCGATGATCCCCCAGTTGCGCGCCTCGCCGCCGACCCGGTACACGGCCGAGACGGCCCTGGGCACGTCCGTACCGAAGAACGTCTCACTCTGCGGGCCGCCCCGGGGGACGTTGACGCACTGGGTGTTGTTCGGTGCGATGGTGGGCCGCATCATCACCAGGATCATGGGCTGCGCCTTCTTCTGCTTGACCTGGGTCCAGGCCGTCTTCGGGTAGCGCAGCCCGGCGAGCAGGTTCTCCGCCGTGCCGGGGAAGCCGGTCAGGACGACGGAGGCGGGGAACTTCCGCTGCTCGGCGCCCTTCTGGAAGTACTCGGGCGGCAGGTACACATAGGCCTCAGCGGCGATCCCGGAGCTCTCACCGTGCACCATCACCTTCTCGATCACTCCGCTCACCTGCGGGTTTCCGCCGCCCGGTACGTTCGGTGCCTGCCTCCCCA
Organism: Streptomyces sp. NPDC058662; assembly: GCF_042716255.1. Lineage (NCBI taxonomy): Bacteria > Bacillati > Actinomycetota > Actinomycetes > Kitasatosporales > Streptomycetaceae > Streptomyces > Streptomyces sp. NPDC058662. The sequence continues at coordinate 7,376 of NZ_JBHXRU010000047.1, forward strand.
GGACCTCCACGGCCGCGCCGCCGGGCGCCGCGGCGCGCTGTTCCTGTCCGGCCAGGTCGGCCCAGGAGCCGTAGATGAGGTGGCTCCGGTTGGCGGCGAGCGCCACGGAGGCGAAGACGAACAGCTGCACCGCGACGAGCAGCCCCGTCCGGCCGAGCACACGTCTCCAGCTCCCGGGCGCGAGCCGCGGCCACCACCACACGGTGCCGGCGAACAGGAGCACCGTGCCCAGCACGACGCACACCAGGAGCGCGCTACTTGTCAGACCCATGGATCAGTGGAACCTCTGCGACGTCGTCGTCCGGACCTGCCGGCCGGAGTGCCACCGGACGGTGCACATGTGGCTAGAGCGACGCGTGCCCTTATCCGTTCCGTTCGTACGGGAGTTGGCCGGAACGTCCCCGTCACGTAGGGGGCGGGCTCGGGGTCGCCTCCTGGTGATCACCCATGGCGGGGCCCCCGGGCGGCCGACAGGCTGGGTGCATGACAAGACGAGCAGCACTCACCCGGTTCTCCTTCATCGCGGCCCCCGTCCTCCTGATCGCCTACGGGTGCATACGGCTGTTCGCGGTGGGGTCCAGGGCTCCCGGATGGGCGTGGACCACCGGCCACGCGGCCTTCCTGCTGGGCGTGGTGCTCTTCGGGGTCGCGTGCACGGGACTGCACCGCATCGCGGCCGCCGACGGCGGCCCGGCCAGGCGCCGGTTCGCCCGGGGCGGGCTGGTGGCCGGGCTGGTGGGGACCGGCGCCGCCTTCACCCAGGCCGCTGTCGACCTGTACGTCGGCCTGCGCGCCGCCGACAAGCCGGAGATGCGCGAGCTCTTCGCCCAAGTGCAGGACATACCGGGTGTGATGCCGCTGGTGTACACGGTCGGGCCCCTCTTCCTGTACGTGGGGCTGATCACCCTGCTCGCCTCCCTCACCGGCCGGGACGCCCTCCGTTCGCTGCTCCTCGTCGTGGTGGGCACGGTCGCGATCGGGTCCGACCTGGACTTCCTCCCGGTCGGCGGGCTGTGCTACTTGCTGGCGTTCGCTCCCCTGACCCGCCGGGTCACAGCCGTTCTGGATCCCGGCCCCGCGTCGACGCGTCCCCAGGCCGCCTGACGCCGCCCGGAGTCCTCACCCCGCGCGGCACCGGGCCCAACTCGGCGCCGGGCGGGCCGCGATGACGGCCTGGGGTCTTGTGGCGGGTGCCCGGAAGCTGCTATTCCCTTGTCGTTAGGAAAGTTTCCTTACGGTCCTCGCACCCCAACGAGACGGAGACACCTTGCGACCCCCACACATGCGGCCCCGTACCCTCGCCGCAGCCGCGAGCCTCATCGGCGCACTGCTCGTCAGCCTCACCACGGCGCCCTCGTCCGCGACGGGCGCGCCCGTCACCCACGAAGCGCGGACGGCGTCCGTATCGCGGGCCGCGGGCGGGCCCAACGACCCCCTCACCGCCGACACCGCCGCCGTCCCGCCCCAGCTCGGCGCCACCCCGGTCGGCGTCAACGGCCAGCTCGCCGTCTGCGGCACCAAGCTCTGCAACCGGTACGGCAAGCCCGTCCAGCTGCGCGGCATGAGCACCCACGGAACCCAGTGGTACGCGCAGCGCCTGACCGGCGGTTCGCTCGACGCCCTCGCCACGGACTGGAAGGCGGACGTCCTGCGCGTGTCCACGTACGTCCAGGAGGGCGGCTACGAGACCGATCCGCGGAGGTTCACCGACCTCGCGCACTCGCTCATCGAGCAGGCGACGGCCCGCGGCATGTACGTGATCGTCGACTGGCACATGCTCGACCCGGGCGACCCCCACGTCAACCTCGCGAAGGCGAAGACGTTCTTCTCCGCCATAGCCAACCGCCACCAGGGCAAGAACAACGTCCTCTACGAGGTGGCCAACGAGCCGAGCGGGGTGAGCTGGGGCCGGATCAAGAGCTACGCGGAGCAGATCATCCCGGTCATCCGCGGCATCGACCCCGACGCACCGGTCCTCGTCGGCACGCGCGCCTGGTCCTCCTTCGGCGTCTCCGAGGGCGGGAACGAGAACGAGGTCGTCGCGAACCAGGTGAGGGCCTCCAACATCATGTACACCTTCCACTTCTACGCGGACTCGCACCGCGAGGAGTACCTGGAGACGCTGTCCCGCGCCGCGGACCGGATCCCGGTGTTCGTCACCGAGTTCGGCACGCAGAACTACGCGGGCGAGGGCGGAAACGACTTCGCGATGTCGCAGAAGTACCTAGACCTGATGGCGGCCAAGAAGATCAGCTGGGTCAACTGGAACTTCTCCGACGACGGCCGTACGGGCGCGGTCTTCACCCCCGGCACCTGCGCCGCCAACGGGCCGTGGGCCGGGACGAGCCGGCTCAAGCCGGCCGGCGTCTGGATCCGCGAGCGCGTCCGCGGCGCGGACGACTTCCCGACCGGCTGAGGGACGGGGACCGGACACGTTCTGCCCGCTCGCACCGGCCGCGAGCGGGCAGATCCCGTCCCCTTGTGACCCATGTGACCTGCGGGACTCGCGAGTGTCGAGTGACTCCCGTCACTCTTGCGCCTATGGGGACATGGCCTCCGGGACAGCGGGCATGCGCGGGGATTCCAGACGCCGCGGGTCCGCCGCGGTGTCGGAACCGGAGGTACAGCGCGTCGTGTCGGAGCAGAAGACCATATACGCAGGCGGGACGTGGCGGGCCGCCGCGTCGGGAGCCACCAGGGAGGTCCTGGACCCGGCGGACGCCACCGTCCTCGCGGTCGTGGCCGAGGGGGGCGCCGCCGACGCCGACGCCGCCGTGGCCGCGGCGCGGGCGGCTTTCGACGACGGAGCGTGGCCGCGCACCCCGGTCGCGGAGCGCGCCGCCCTGCTGCGGCGGACCGCCGACCTGCTCCAGCGCGACCGCGAGCGCATCGGCCTCCTGGAGAGCCGGGACGCGGGCAAGACCCTGGAGGAGGGCCGCGTGGACGTGGACTGCGTCAGCGACGCCTTCCGCTACTTCGCCGACCTCGTCGCGGGTGAGGGTGCGGGCCGCGTCGTCGACACGGGGTCCCCCGAGATCCACAGCGTCGTCGTGCACGAGCCGGTCGGGGTGTGCGCCCTGATCACCCCGTGGAACTACCCGCTGCTCCAGGCCAGCTGGAAGATCGCCCCGGCCCTCGCGGCGGGCAACACCTTCGTCGTCAAGCCGAGCGAGCTGACCCCGCTGACCACGGTGGTCCTGCTGGAACTGCTGGCGGAGGCCGGCCTGCCGGCCGGAGTCGCCAACCTGGTCACCGGGGCGGGCGACCCGGTCGGCGCCCGGCTCGCCACCCATCCCGACGTCGACCTGGTCTCCTTCACCGGCGGATTCACGAGCGGTACGAAGGTGATGCGCGCGGCCGCCGACACGGTCAAGAAGGTCGCCCTCGAACTCGGCGGGAAGAACCCCAACGTCGTCTTCGCCGACGCCTGCGCCACCGAGGAGGGCTTCGACACCGCGGTGGACCAGGCGCTCAACGCGGCCTTCATCCACAGCGGCCAGGTGTGCTCGGCCGGCTCGCGCCTGATCGTCGAGGAGTCCGTCCGGTCCCGCTTCGTCGCGGAACTCGCCCGTCGCGCCGAGAAGATCCGTATCGGCCGCGGCACCGACGCGGGCGTCGAGTGCGGCCCGCTCGTCTCCGCCGCGCAGCGGGAGCGCACCGAGTCGTACGTGGCCGCTGCGCTCGCCGACGGGGCCGTTCTGCGCGCCGGGGGTGAACGGCCGCCGGGCCCGGGGTACTTCTACCGGCCGACGGTCCTGGACCGCTGCCACCGCCGGATGCGCGTCGTGCGCGAGGAAGTCTTCGGTCCGGTCCTGACCGTCGAGGGCTTCCGTACCGAGGCCGAGGCCGTCGCGCTCGCCAACGACACCGAGTACGGGCTGGCCGGCGCGGTCTGGAGCGCCGACGCGGACCGGGCCCGCCGGGTGGCGGGCCTGCTCCGGCACGGCACCGTCTGGATCAACGACTTCCACCCCTACCTGCCGCAGGCCGAGTGGGGCGGCTTCGGGAAATCCGGCATCGGGCGCGAGCTCGGCCCGTCCGGGCTCGCCGAGTACCGGGAGACCAAGCACGTGTACACGAACCTCGCGCCGCGCCCCGTGCGCTGGTTCGCGGGCTGACGGGGCAGGAACGACATGACCACGCACACCGCACGCACACCGCAGACCGCACACACCTCGCAGGCAGCGCAGACCGCGCCGCAGGAGTACGACTACGTCGTCGTCGGAGGCGGCACCGCCGGGTCGGTGATCGCCTCCCGGCTGACGGAGGACCCCGACGTCACGGTCGCCGTCATCGAGGGCGGGCCCAGCGATGTCGACCGCCCCGACGTGCTCACGCTGCGCCGCTGGATGGGCCTGCTCGGCGGCGACCTCGACTACGACTACCCCACCGTCGAGCAGCCGCGCGGCAACTCGTTCATCCGGCACAGCCGGGCCCGCGTCCTCGGCGGGTGTTCCTCGCACAACACCCTGATCGCGTTCAAGCCGCTGCCGTCCGACTGGGACGAGTGGTCGGACGCGGGCGCCGAGGGCTGGCACGCGGCGGCGATGGACCCGTACTTCGACCGGCTGCTGAACAACATCGTGCCGGTGGCGGAGGCGGACCGGAACGCCATCGCACGCGACTTCGTCGACGCGGCGCGCACCGCGCTCGGGGTGCCCGTCGTCGAGGGCTTCAACCAGAAACCCTTCCACGAGGGCGCCGGGTTCTTCGACCTCGCCTACCACCCCGAGGACAACAAGCGTTCGTCGGCCTCGGTCGCGTACCTCCACCCGGTCATGGACGACCGCCCCAACCTGCGCATCCTGCTGGAGACCTGGGCCTACCGCCTGGAGCTGGACGGCACCCGGGCCCGCGGCGTCCACGTCCGCGCGGCGGACGGCACCACGACGCTGGTCACCGCTCGGCGCGAGGTCCTGGTCTGCGCCGGCGCGGTCGACACGCCGCGGCTGCTGCTGCACTCGGGCATAGGCCCCCGCGGGCAGCTGGAAGCGCTCGGCATCCCGGTGGTGCACGACCTGCCCGGCGTCGGGGAGAACCTCCTCGACCACCCGGAGTCCGTCATCGTGTGGGAGACGGACGGGCCCATCCCCGAGAACTCGGCGATGGACAGTGACGCGGGCCTCTTCGTGCGGCGCGATCCGGACTCGCCCGGGCCCGACCTGATGTTCCACTTCTACCAGGTGCCGTTCACCGACAACCCGGAGCGGCTCGGTTACGAACGCCCCGCGCACGGCGTCTCGTTGACCCCCAACATCCCCAAGCCGCGCAGTCGCGGCCGGCTCTACCTCACCAGCCCGGACCCCGAGGTCAAGCCCGCCCTCGACTTCCGCTACTTCACGGACGAGGAGGACTACGACGCCCGTACGCTCGTGGACGGCATCAAGCTGGCCCGTGAGATCGCCGCGTCGGAGCCGCTCGCCGGATGGCTGCGGCGCGAGGTCTGCCCGGGCCCCGAGATCACCGACGACCGGGCGCTGAGCGCATACGCCCGCTCGGTGGCGCACACCGTGTACCACCCGGCGGGCACCTGCCGGATGGGCGCCGCCGACGACGAGATGGCCGTCGTACGACCGGACCTGCGGATCCGAGGCCTCGACGGCATCCGCATCGCGGACGCCTCCGTCTTCCCGACGATGCCCGCGGTCAATCCGATGATCGGAGTGCTCATGGTCGGTGAGAAAGCCGCCGAGCTGCTGGGTGGTGAGGGCCGGTGACCGCGGTGCACAGCGACTCCACCGGCACGCCCGTCTTCTCCGTCCGGGGCCTGTGGAAGGTCTTCGGGCCGCCGCGGGCGGCGGCCCGGGTGCCGGGATCCGAGGACGCGGCGCTGCCCGCCGCCGAACTGCGCGAGCGCACCGGCTGCACGGCCGCCGTCCGCGACGTCGGCTTCGACGTCCGCAAGGGCGAGGTCTTCGTGGTGATGGGCCTGTCCGGCTCGGGCAAGTCCACCCTCGTGCGGTGCCTGACCCGGCTGATCGAGCCCACCGCGGGATCCCTCGCCATCGACGGCGAGGACGTCCTGGCCATGAACCCGGCCCGGCTGCGCGAACTGCGCCGTCACCGCGCCGCCATGGTCTTCCAGCACTTCGGTCTGCTGCCGCACCGCAGCGTCCTCGACAACGTTGCCTACGGTCTGGAGATCCAGGGCGCCAGTCGTACCGACCGCCGCGCCAAGGCGGCCGAGATGGTGGCCAAGGTCGGCCTCGACGGTCTGGAGGGGCGACGGCCCGGGCAGCTGTCCGGTGGCCAGCAGCAGCGCGTCGGACTCGCCCGCGCACTCGCCGCCGACCCGGAAGTCCTCCTGTTCGACGAGCCGTTCAGCGCCCTCGACCCGCTGATCCGGCGCGAGATGCAGGAGGAGGTGGCGCGGCTCCACCACGACGAGCACCGCACGATGGTCTTCATCACCCACGACCTGTCGGAGGCATTGCGCCTGGGCGACCGGATCGCGCTGATGCGCGACGGCCGCGTCGTGCAGCTGGGCACTCCCGAGGAGATCGTGGGCTCCCCCGCCGACGACTACGTACGGGACTTCGTCCGCGACGTACCGCGCGAGCAGGTGCTCACCGTGCGCAGCGCGATGCGCCCGGCAGCTCCCGGCGAGGCCGACCGCGGGCCCGCGCTGGCTCCCGCCGCCACGGTGGTGGAAGCCATCGAGGCGGTCGCCCGCAGCGGTGGCCCCGCGCGGGTCGTCGACCAGGGGCGCTGCCTCGGTGTCGTCGACGACGCCGGCCTGCTCGCCGTGGTGGCCGGCCTGCCCGCCGCCGGCCGGGAGGTTGCCGCATGAAGCACCGTACGCACAGCACGCACCGTGCGGGTGGGGTTCGGACCCCGGCGCCCGCCCCCGGCACCGGAAGGTGGCTCGGATGACCACGACGACGAGACGGGCGACCCCGCCCGCGCCGACCGCCCCCGTACGCGAGTCCGCGAAGCGCGGGCTCCCGGCGCAGCCCGACCGGCCGGTCCGGGGCGCACGGCCCGCGCGGCCCCCGGCCGCTGCCGGATCCCCGCGCCTCGGCCGCATGCGGGCCCTGGCGCTCCCCCACCGCGCCGGCCGCAGGGTCCTGCCCCTGGCCGTCGCCGCGGTGGTGCTGCTCCCGCTCGCGCTGCTGTTCCCCGGTGCGGGCAGCTGGCCCGGCGCGCTCGCCGTCGACCTCTCGGGCCCGCTCGGCCGGGCCGGTGACTGGATCGTCGACCACAGGGACGGCCACCCGCTCTTCCTCTACTTCTTCGGCCACGTCAGCAATGTCGTGGTGGTGTCCGTCCGCGCGGTGTACACCGTCCTGCTCGCCGCGGGCTGGGTCGGTGTCACCGCGCTGGCCGGGCTGGTCGCGCTGCGCCTGGCCGGGATCCGGCTCGCCGCGACCTGCGTCGCCGCCTTCGCCGCCTGCGGGCTGCTCGGCATGTGGGTGCCGACGATGCAGACCCTCGCCCTGATGGCCGTGGCCGTCGTGGCCGCCGTCCTGGTCGGCGCCCTCCTCGGCCTCGCCGCCGGACTGTCCCCGCGCACCGGTCGCGCCCTGCGCCCGGTCCTCGACACGATGCAGGTACTGCCCGCCTTCGCGTACCTGCTGCCGATGGTGCTGGTCTTCGGCATCGGCGTGCCCGCCGCCGTCCTCGCCACCGTGGTGTACGCGGCCCCGCCGATGGCCCGCCTGACCGCGCTCGGCCTGCGCGAGGCCGACGCCGGCGTCCTGGAGGCCTCGGCCTCGCTCGGTGCGACCGGGCGGCAGCGGTTGCTCACGGCGCGGCTGCCGCTGGCGCGCCGACAGCTGCTGCTCGGCGTCAACCAGGCCATCATGATGGCGCTGTCCATGGCCGTCATCGCCTCCGTGATCGGGGCGGGCGGGCTGGGCGACCGGGTGTACCAGGCCCTCGCCGCGGTCGACGTCGGCGCCGCGCTCGCCGCCGGCGTCCCCATCGTGCTGCTCGCGGTGGTCCTCGACCGCACCGCCGACGCGGCGGGTGCCCGGCTGGGCTCCGACCCGATGCCGGAAGCGCGGCAGTGCCTGCTCCGCCGGGTCTTCGCGGGCTGGTACGGCCGTCTGCTCACCGTCCTCGCCGCCGTCGCCGCCGCCGCGGCGGGGCGTATGGCCGGCACCTCGCTGTGGCCCGCGTCCTGGACGGTGCCCGTCGCGGAGCCCGTCAACCGGGCGGTCGCGTGGATGACCGACCACCTCTACTCCGGAGTGCCCGTGGTGGGCGGCACGGCCGACTGGGCGGCCGGCTTCACCGGCTGGGTCCTGGACCCGATGCGCGCAGGCCTGCAGGCCGCGCCCTGGTGGCTGCTCCTGCTGCTGGTCGCCGCGCTCGGCCTGCTCGTCGGCACCTGGCGCACCGCGCTGACGGCCGTCCTCGCCCTGGCCGGCGTCGGGGTCCTCGGCGTGTGGGAGTCCTCCCTCGACACCCTGTCGCAGGTCCTGGCCGCGGTCGCGGTCACCCTGGTGCTCGGTTTCGCGATCGCCGTCGCCGCGGCCCGCAGCCCCCGGGCGCACCGTCTGCTGCGGCCGGTGCTGGACGTGTGCCAGACCATGCCGCAGTTCGTGTACCTGATCCCGGTGGTCGCCCTGTTCGGCGTCGGCCGCGCGCCGGCCGCGGCCGCCGCCGTCGTCTACGCCCTGCCCGCCGTCGTCCGCATCACCGCGGACGGGCTGAGCGGGGTGAGCCCGGCAGCCGTGGAATCGGCCCGTTCGCTGGGCGCCACCCGGTCCCAGCTGCTGCGCCAGGTACAGCTGCCGCTGGCCCGTCCGGCGCTGCTGCTGGCCGTGAACCAGGCGGTCGTGCTGGTGCTCGCGGTCGTCGTCATCGGCGGTCTGGTCGGCGGTGGCGCGCTCGGCTACGACGTCGTACTCGGCCTCGCGCAGGGCGACCTGGCCACCGGGCTGGTGGCCGGAGCCGCGATCGTCTGCCTCGGCCTGCTGCTCGACCGCGTCACCCAGCCCGTGAAGGAGGCCTGACATGCCGATCCGCCACCACGCACCGGGCCGCGGCCGACGGCTTGTCGCCGCGCTGACCGCGACGGCGGCGCTCGCCGCGCTGAGCGGCTGCGGCGCGGCCGACATGACCCGCCAGTCCTCCCCGTACGCCGCCGCGCGCGGCGCGAAGACCGTCACCCTCTCTGTGCAGTCCTGGGTCGGCGCCCAGGCGAACACCGCCGTCGCCGCCTACCTGCTGGAGCACGAACTGGGCTACCGCGTCGACACCGTCCAGGTGGACGAGGTTCCGGCGTGGGACGCGCTCAGCCAGGGCCGCGTCGACGCGATCCTGGAGGACTGGGGGCACCCGGAGCAGGAGAAGCGGTACGTCGAGGACAAGAAGACGGTCGTCCCGGGCGGCGAGCTGGGGGTGACCGGCCACATCGGCTGGTTCGTGCCGACGTACTTCGCCGAGGCGCATCCGGACGTCACCGACTGGAGGAACCTCGACAAGTACGCCGGGGAGCTGCGCACGGCGGAGAGCCGCGGCAAGGGCCAGTTGCTGGACGGCTCCCCCTCCTACGTCACGAACGACAAGGCGCTGGTGAAGAACCTGGACCTCGACTTCGAGGTCGTCTTCGCGGGGTCCGAGGCGGCGCAGATCACGCAGATCAAGCAGTTCACCAAGGAGCGCAAGCCCTTCCTCACCTACTGGTACCAGCCGCAGTGGCTGTTCGAGCGGGTCCCTCTGACGGAGGTGAAGCTGCCCGCGTACGAGGAGGGGTGCGACGCGGAGCCGAGCGAGGTGGCCTGCGGCTACCCGCACACGCCGCTCAGGAAGTTCCTCAACACGCGCTTCGCGCGGGAGGGCGGGGAGGCCGCCGCCTTCCTGAAGGAGTTCCGCTGGACGGTCGAGGAGCAGAACGAGGTGGCTCTGATGATCGCCGAGGAGAAGCTGCCCCCGCAGGAGGCCGCGAAGGCCTGGGTGGAGCGCAACGAGCAGGTGTGGAAGCCGTGGGTCGCCTGATCGGTGCCCGGTCCTGACGGTGCCGAGGCCGCCGCATCCCCCCTCGGGTGCGGCGGCCTCGGCGTCTGTGGGGGTGTCGCCTACTGCCCGGACACCTTCAGCAGCTTGTTCGGGGTGGCCCCGGTCGGGTTGGTGATCTTCCCTGCCGTCGCGGCGGCGGTCAGGGCCTGGGCGACCTGTGCGGGCGTGGCGCTCGTGTTGCCCGCCAGGTAGAGGGCGGCGGCGCCGGCCACGTGCGGAGCGGCCATCGAGGTGCCGGAGATGGTCTTCGTGCCCGTGTCCGCGTCGTTCCAGGCCGAGGTGATCTCCGAGCCGGGGGCGTAGAGGTCCACGACGGCGCCGAAGTTGGAGAAGGAGGACTGGGCGTCGGCGGCCGTGCTGGAGGCGACGGTGAGCGCCTCGCCCACGCGGGAGGGCGATCCCTGTCCCGCGTCGCTGGACTCGTTGCCCGCCGCGACCGAGAAGGTGACACCGGCGGCTATCGCCCGGCGCACGGCCTCGTCGAGCGCCTCGTCGGCCCCGCCGCCGAGGCTCATGTTCGCGACCGAGGGCCCGGAGTGGTGCTGCGTCACCCAGTCGATGCCGGCCACGACCTGCTCGGTGCTGCCCGATCCGTTGTCGTCGAGGACGCGGACGGCGACGACCTTCGCCTTCTTCGCGACGCCGTGCGCCGTACCGGCGATCGTGCCGGCGACGTGCGTACCGTGGCCGTTCCCGTCGTCGGCGCTGTCGTCGTTGTCCACCGCGTCGAAGCCGTGCTCGGCGCGGCCCCCGAAGTCCTTGTGGGTGACGCGCACACCGGTGTCGATGACGTACGCCGTGACGCCCTCGCCGCCCGCGTCGGGGTAGGTGTACTTGTCGTCCGCGGCCGTCTCCTTCTGGTCGATGCGGTCGAGGCCCCACGACGGGGGGTTGTCCTGGGTGGTGTTGATGGAGAACTTCTTGTTCTGGACCACCTTGCCGACGGCCGGGTGGGCGGCGAGGCGCTTGGCGTCGGACTCCGACATCCCGGCCGCGGAGAAGCCGTTGATCGCGGAGGTGTAGCTGCGCTTGAGTTCCCCGCCGTACTTCTTGGCGAGGGCCTGCTTGTCGGCGTCCTCGTCGAGGATGACGATGTAGCTGCCGCTGAGCGCTCCGGGGGCGCCGAGGCCGTACACCGTTCCCTCGGCCGGAGGGGTGGCGCCCGCGAGGGGGGACAGCAGCACGCAGAGACCGGTTGCGGTGGTGACTCCCGTCGCGACTGCAAGGAGTCGGAAGCCGCGTGAACGGGTGCGCGCATGCTTGTGCGTTGACATGAAGGACGTTCTCCTCGTGTTGACGTGTGGGGCGTCAAAGCGTTGTCGTGCGACCCCTGTTGGAACCGAAAGATCTCCAGAGGCCGCTTCGAAACCCTGACCGATTCACGGGGGTGATTCAAGGCCGCCCCGGCCGTCAGCGTTGTTCAACAAGGTTTCTCAATAAGATCCCCTCGGCAGCACCGCAGGATGATCACACTCTTCGAACCACCCACACATTCACTGCACTTCCGCGGTGCATTCGCGAAGGCGCACACGCGGAAGCCGCGGCGACCGTCAGGTGTCGCCGCGGCTGTCGGTCCGCAGGGGACCGGTCCGAGGGGTCGGATCGCGGGAGGCCGGCTCCCGGGTTCTCAGCAGATACGGGGCAGTTGCTCCCCGATCGGCAGGTCGACCACCCGCGTGCCGCCGAGGCCGGTGCGGGCCACGACCAGGCCGGGGTGGGCTTCCACCGCCTCGCCGATGACCGCCGCGCTGCGGCCCAGCGGGTGGGCGCGCATGGCGTCGAGGACGGCGTCCGCGTGCTCGCGCGGCACGAAGGCGACCAGCTTGCCCTCGTTGGCCACGTACAGGGGGTCGAGGCCGAGGATCGCGCAGGCGTTGCCCACGGCCGCGGGGACCGGCACCTTCCCCTCGTGCAGGACGACTCCGGTGCCGGAGGCGGCCGCGATCTCGTTGAGCGAGGCGGCCACCCCGCCGCGCGTGGGGTCGCGCAGTACGTGGATGTCCGGGGTGACGGCGAGCATGGCCTGGACGAGGCCGCCGAGGGCGGCGCAGTCGCTCACCACGTCGACGCCGAATTCGAGCCCCTCGCGCACGCTCATGATCGCCACACCGTGCAGGCCGATCTCCCCGCTGACGATCACGACGTCGCCGGGCACCACGCGCTGCGGACGCAGGTCCACCCCGTCGGGGATGAGCCCGATGCCCGCCGTGTTGAGGTAGATGCCGTCGCCGTGGCCCGCTTCGACGACCTTCGTGTCGCCGGTCGCCACCTCGACGCCCGCCGCGCGCGCGGCCGCTCCGAGAGCCTCCGCCACGCGCGCCACGACGGAGATCTCGACGCCCTCTTCGAGGATGAACCCGCAGGACAGGTAGGCCGCCCGGGCCCCGCTCATGGCCAGGTCGTTGACCGTGCCGTTGACCGCCAGGTCGCCGATGCTCCCGCCGGGGAAGAAGAGCGGGCGCACGACGTAGGAGTCGGTGGAGAAGGCCAGGCGCACCCCGCCCAGGCTGAGCGCGGCGGAGTCCCCGAGCTGGGCGAGTACCTCGCCGCCGAAGGCGGGGGCGAAGAGGTGCTCGACGAGTTCGGCGGAGAGCGCTCCGCCGCCGCCGTGGCCCATCACCACGCGGGGGCGGTCCCGCAGCGGCACCGGGCAGGTCCATCCGGTGATGTCGAGCGTGGTGTCAGGCAACGGGGCTCGCCTCCAGTGGTGCGGCGTTCTCGCCGGTCGCGGGCTTCGCGCCCGCCGGGGCCTTCGCGGCCGGTGTGAGCTCCAGCCGCCGGTAGAGGTAGTAGGCGGCGCACGCGCCCTCGCTGGAGACCATGGTGGCTCCGAGCGGACTGCGCGGGGTGCACAGACCGCCGAAGGCCTCGCACTCGTGCGGTTTCAGCAGCCCCTGGAGCACTTCGCCGCTGCGGCACTCGGCCGGCTCGCGGGTCTGGATCCCGGTCACCGAGAAGCGGTGCTCGGCGTCGAATTCCCGGTAGCGCTCGGAGAGCCGCCAGCCGCTGTCGGGGATGACGCCGATGCCGCGCCAGGCCCGGTCGGTGACCTCGAAGACGTCCCGCAGCATGGCGAGGGCGGCCGGGTTTCCCTCCGGGCGGACCGCGCGGGCGTAGGCGTTGTCGACGGTGTGCTCACCGCGCTCCAGCTGCCGCACGGCGCGGCGCACGCCTTCGAGGATGTCCAGCGGCTCGAAGCCCGTCACCACGATGGGGACCTTGTGGCGCGCGGCCAGATCGGGGTACTCCCCCGTGCCCATGACGCTGCACACGTGCCCGGCGGCCAGGAACCCCTGGACCCGGCAGCTCGGCGAGCGCATGATCGCCTCGATGGCCGGGGGGACCCGGACGTGGCTGACCAGCAGGCTGAAGTTGGCGATGCCCAGCCGTTTCGCCTGGTACACCGTCATCGCGTTGGGCGGGGCGGTCGTCTCGAAGCCGATACCGAAGAACACCACCTGGCGCTCCGGGTGCTGCTGCGCGATCCGCAGGGCGTCGAGAGGTGAGTAGACGACCCGTACGTCGCCGCCCTCGCTGCGGACCTGGAACAGGTCGCGTCCGGTACCGGGGACGCGGAGCATGTCGCCGAAGGAGCAGAAGATCACGTCGGGCCGGGAGGCGATCTCCAGCGCCTTGTCGATGACCTCCAGCGGGGTGACACACACCGGGCACCCCGGACCGTGAATCAACTCCACTTGCTCGGGCAGTAGTTGGTCGATGCCATGGCGGATGATGGTGTGCGTCTGACCGCCGCAGACCTCCATCAGCGCCCAGGGGCGGGTGACGGTGGCGTGGATGTCGTCGAGGAGCCGGCGGGCGAGGTCCGGGTCCTGGAACTCGTCGATGTACTTCACTGCCGGGGCTCCTTCTGCCGTGCGCCTTCGGTGGGCTCGTCGTCCGAGAACGGCCAGGGAGTACCGCCGGCCTCCGCCGCCGTCTGCCACGGGTCGCCGAACTCCTCCTGGAGCATGCCGAGTTCCGCGAAGAGCGCCAGGGTCTGCTTGGCGGACTCCTCGTCGAGCCGCTGCAGCGCGAATCCGACGTGGACGATGGCGTACTCGCCTACCTGGAGGTCCGGGAGGTATTCGAGGCAGACCTCCTTCTGCACGCCGCCGAAATCGACGGTAGCCATGCGGGTGCCGTCCCTCTCCCCGATGTCAAGCACTCTGCCGGGTACCGCCAGGCACATGGGCTTCTCCTTGCTGTGGATGGGTTCGCGCGACGGGGGCGTGGGCCGCCGCCACCATGAGTTGTCCGAGGGACAGCCCGCCGTCGTTCGGCGGGACGAGGTGGTGGCGCAGGACCGTGAAGCGGCGCCCGCGCAGCATGCGGGCGCAGGCGCCGGAGAGCAGGGTGTTGGCGAAGACCCCGCCGGTCAGGGCGACCGTGTCGAGGCCGTGCCGCTCACGCGCGCTCTCGCAGAGCGCGGTGACGAGGTCGGCCACGCCGGCGTGGAAGCGGGCCGCGATCACGGCGGGCCGCACGCCCGCGCGTACGTCGGCCACCACCGCGGCGAGCACCGGGGACGGGTCGGCGGTGACCGGGAGCCCGGCGTCCACGGGAGGGAAGCGGAGCCCGAAGGCGTAGTTCCCGCCGGGGCCGGGAGCGGTTCCCGCCTCGGACAGGGCGGCGTTCTCCAGCTCGACGGCGGCCTGGGCCTCGTACCCGGCGGTGTGGCAGATCCCCGCGAGCGAGGACACGGCGTCGAAGAGGCGCCCCATGCTGGAAGTGGGCACACAGGTGAGGTTCCGCTCCAGCAGGGTCGCCAGCAGCGGCAGTTCGTCCGGCGGGCAGGCCGCGACGCAGGGCAGCTCCGGCAGCCAGTCGATCCCCGCGGCCCGCAGGTGGGACAGGGCCATGCGGTACGGGAACCGCACCGCCGCGTCGCCGCCCGGCAGCGGCACGTACCCGAGGTGGGCGAACCGGGTGAAACCGGCATAGTCGGCGAGCAGCACCTCGCCGCCCCAGACCGCGCCGTCCTCGCCGTAGCCGGTACCGTCGAAGGCGACGCCGATCACACGCCGTCCGCCGTCCAGCCCGTGTTCGGCCATCGCCGAGGCGATGTGCGCGTGGTGGTGCTGCACCCCGACCACGGGGCGGGCGCCGGCGGCGCGCCGGGCCCACCGGCCGGACCGGTAGGCGGGGTGGCGGTCCGCCGCGAGCAGGGCGGGGGTGACGCCGGTGAGCGACTCCAGTTGCAGCTCGGCGCGTTCGAAGGCGTACTGCGTGGCGAGGTCGTCCATGTCGCCGATGTGGGCGGACAGCCAGGCCCTGCGCCCCTCGCCGAGGCAGAAGGTGTTCTTGAGATCCCCGCCGGTGGCGAGGATCGCGGGGACCGCGACGGGCAGCGCGAGCGGCAGCGGGGCGTAGCCGCGGGAGCGCCGTAGGGTGAGCTGCTCGCCGTCGCAGACACGCACCACGGAGTCGTCGCAGGGCACATGGATCGGCCGGTCGTGCGTGAGCCAGGCGTCGGCGAGGCGCCCCAGCCGCTCCAGTGCCTCGTCGTCGTCGGTGACGATGGGCTCCCCGGCGAGGTTGCCGCTGGTCATGACGAGCAGGCGGGGGCCCGGGGGGTCGCCGGGCAGGCCGAGCAGCAGGTGGTGCAGCGGGGTGTACGGGAGCATCACCCCGAGGTCCGGGCAGCGCGGGGCGACGGCCTCGGCGGTTCCCCCGGCGGCGCCGGCGCGGCGGCGCAGCAGCACGATGGGCCGTACCCCGCCGGTGAGCAGGCCGCGCTCCTCGGTGCCGAGGTGCACGAGGTGCTCCACGTCGGCGGGGTCGCGGGCCATCAGGGCGAACGGCTTGTCCCCCCGGCCCTTGCGGCGGCGCAGTTCGGCCACCGCTTCGGGCCGGGCGGCGTCGCAGGCGAGGTGGTAGCCGCCGAGCCCCTTGACGGCGAGGATCGCCCCGGCGGCCAGCAGCCGGCGGGCGCCGGCGACCGGGTCGGCGTCGGGCGCCTCGCGGACCGGCCGCCCCGTGAGCAGCCTGAGCCGGGGGCCGCAGGCCGGGCAGGCGACCGGCTGGGCGTGGAAGCGCCGGTCGGCGGGGTCGGTGTACTCCCGGGCGCAGTCGGGGCACATGGGGAAGCCGGCCATGGTGGTGTGGGCGCGGTCGTAGGGCAGGCCGGTGACGATGGTGAAGCGCGGGCCGCAGTGAGTGCAGGTGATGAAGGGGTGCCGGTGGCGGCGGTCGGCCGGGTCGGCCAGCTCGGCGAGGCAGTCGGCGCAGGTGGCCATGTCCGGGGAGACCAGCGTACGGGCGGGGCCGCCGGTGCGGGAGGCCACGATGGTGAAGCCGGCGCCGCCCGCGACGGGTACTTCGCAGTGGTCGACGGCGTCCACCACGGCGAGCGGGGGCGCGTCCGCGGCCAGCCGTTCGCAGAACCGCAGCACGGCGGCCGACGCGCCCTCGACCTCGGCGACGACGCCCTCCGGGGTGTTGGTGACATGCCCGGCGAGGCCGAGGCCCACGGCGCGCGTGTACACGTAGGGGCGGAAGCCGACGCCCTGCACCACGCCGCGGACGGTGACGCGCCGCCGCTGCACGGACTCCCTCAACGGGTGCGGGCCACGGGGTGCGGACCCTCGTGGTGGTGGTCGCCGTGGTGGTCGTCGTGGTCGCCGTCGCCGTGGTGGTGGTCGCCGTGGTGGTCGTCGTGGTCGCCGTCGCCGTGGTGGTGGTCGCCGTGGTCGTGCTCGCCGTGCCGGTGGTCGGGACCGTGGTGGTGGCCGTGTCCCGGGCCGTCCTGCCGGCGCGCCATGACGGGTACGTGCACGGCGCTCCCCGCACCGGCGGCCAGCGCCCGGTCGAGCAGCACCCCGAGCCCCTCGCCCGCGCGGGCGGAGGTCAGCGCCACCTCGACCCCGGGATTGACCCGCTGGACGTTCGCCCGGAAGGCGGCCTCGTCGAACTGCACGGCCTCGGCGATGTCCGTCTTGGTGACCACCACCAGCTGGGCCAGGCCGAAGGCCGTCGGGTACTTGAGCGGCTTGTCCTCCCCCTCGGTGACCGACGCGAGCACCACGCGCAGGGACTCGCCCAGGTCGTACGAGGCCGGGCAGACGAGGTTGCCGACGTTCTCGACGAACAGGAGCCGGGTGTCCTCGGGCAGCCACCCGTCGAGGTGCCGGCTCAGCATGGCGGCCTCCAGGTGGCAGAGCCCGTCGGTGAGCACCTGCTTGACGGGGGCGCCGGAGCGGGCGAGGCGTACCGCGTCGTTCTCGGTCGCCAGGTCGGCCGTGAGCGCGGCGACGGCGACTCCCCGCTCGCGGGCGAGGAGCAGTTCACGCTCCAGCAGCGCCGTCTTGCCGCTGCCCGGGCTGGAGAGGAGATTGACGGTCACGGTGCCCCGCGCGGTGAGTTCGGAGCGCAGCGCGTGCGCCGCCTCCTCGTTCCTGGCGAGTACCGCCTGCCGCAGATCAACCACTCGGCACATGGTTTTCAGGCCTCCTCGGAGATCGGTTCACGGCTGTCCGCTCGGGCGGGGCCGTCCTCCCAGTCCACGCTGACGATCTGCAGCTCGCGGCCCGAGAGCAGCTCGACGTCCGTGGCCCGCCCGCAGCCGGGGCAGCACAGTTCGGGGGGCATGCCCACCAGCCATGCGCCGGTGCAGGAGCCGCAGCGGGCGCGGGCCGCCACCGGTTCCGCGGTGAGTACCGCGCCCTGGAGCACCGTGTCGGCGCAGGCCAGTTCGAAGCAGAAGGCCAGCGCGTCGGGGACCACGCCCGCCAGCTCCCCGACCTGGAGCCGGACAGCGGTGACGCGGCTCGCGCCTCCGGCCCGGGCCGCTTCCTCCACCTGGCCCACGACGGCCAGGGCGATCGACATCTCGTGCATCGGGACTCCGTCCTGCCGGGGCTCATTACATCGGCGGGCCGGGCACGGCGCGGGCGGCCACGCCGTCGCACCGTGCCTCCCGTAAGCCATTCGGGCGCCCCGGCCGGGGCTCGGTGTCACATCCGGCGCAGGCGCAGGTAGCGCCTGAGGTCGGGCAGGACCTGGGTCAGTACGGCGAGGACGGCGGCGGCCGCCACGGCGCCGATGAGGGACTTCTTCACGGTGTTCTCCTCAGTTCTCGGCGGGACGCTTCGCTCCGGAGCAGGTCCAGGAGCATGTGTACGGCGTGGGGTACGGCGGCTGCCACCCGCTCGCTCAGCCCGATGCCCTCCTCGGTCGAGGAGGGTTCGCAACCCAGGACGAGCGTCCTGCGGGGCGGGGTGGAGCCGGTGCCGGCGCACAGGGTGTCCAGCAGCGCGAGGACGGCGTCGGGGGACATGTGGTGGCCGTCGAGGACGGCGCCGCCCCCGGTGGCCGCGCCGGGCTCGTCCGCCTCGATGAGGTAGAGCGTGCCGGGGTCGCCGCCCCGGGCGGTGGCGTCGAGAAGGACGAGCGTGTCGTAGCCGTCCAGGAGCTGGTAGGCGAGGTGGACTCCGCGCACTCCGAAGTCCACCACCTCGACGTCCGGGGGCAGTTCGGTGCGGGACAGGGCGCGCACGACTTCGACGCCGAAGCCGTCGTCGCCGAGGAAGACGTTGCCGATGCCCGCGACCAGGGTGGCGCCGCTCACGGTTCCTCCAGGGGTGTGACCTCGTCGGGCTGGAAGTAGAGGAACCGGCCCTGCTCCCGCCGGATGTCCGCGCCCGGGTCCCCCTCGACGACGACGGCGAGGTGCACTCCCCCGTCGACGTCGTGCAGGACGGCCTCGACCCCGGCGGTCCGCCCGTGGAGGAAGAGGTCCTGGGCGTCGGTACGCCGCGCCCCGGGGCGCAGCAGTACGCGGCTGCCCGCGCCCACCGGGACCCCGTCGACCAGGACCCGGTCGCGGGCCGGGTCCGCGGTGTCCACGTGCGCCGGGTCCCACCAGGGGGTCTCGGGCCGGAACACGTCGCGGTCGGGCGGGAGTTCCGTCAGTACCCCCGGCATGCCCGGGATGCCCGGCGGTCCGACGGGGTCCGGCGGGGGCGCGGACCCGTCCGGGCCGGTGATCTCGCGCAGGGCGCGGACCGCGCCGTGGAGCCGCTCCAGGACCTCGGGCGGCATGGACTCGGCCAGGTCGATGACGGCCGCGGCGCGGGGGTCCGTACCGCGCGCCTCGCGCTTCTCCCGGTCGGTGAGGGCGGCCGTGCGCAGGGCGAGGATCTCGTCGATCTCGGTGGCGTCGTACATGGCTCCGGCGCTCTCGGGTGCGATGGCCGGGTGGTCCTCCAGGATGATCGGCGAGGACAGCACCACGTCCGCGCGGCCGGGCTCGCCGGCCAGGACGGGCCAGGTGTGCTCATTGACGCAGGCGGCGACGGCGCTTTTGGCCCACTCGGGCGGGTCCGTCATCGACAGGAAGGAGCCCGTGTCCAGGCCCAGCAGGAGGTGGGCGGCGACCAGGGAGTGCGGCAGCGCGGCCTCGCGGTCGGCCGTGTCGCCCGGAGGGGTCCACGGGCTGGTGTTTTCCACCACCGCGGTGAGGCGGACCACCCGGTAGGGGCCGTCGAGTTCCGTCGCGGTCAGCCGCACGACCCCGCTGATCGCCTGCGTGCGGCGGACGAGGCGGCCGACGGTCCGGCCGTCCGCGTCCCGCACGGCCTCGGCCTCCTCCCCGGCCGGGCGGGAGAAGGGCAGGCTGACGCCGTCGCCCGCCAGGTCGGCCACGCCGACGGACAGTTCGACGCGTTCCTCGGTCCCCTCGTCCCAGGGGACCAGAACGCGGTCGGCCAGGTGCAGTTCACCGACGTCGGTGAACGCGCCGTCGTTCAGGGCCCGCTGCACCGTGCGGCGCTGGGCGCGCAGGAAACGCAGCTCAACGGCGAGTGAGGCGGCGCCCTTCGGTTCCATCAGGATCTCGGTCCGCGAGCGGGCGTGCTCGCCGTGGAGGGGGGCCCAGGCGGGCGGCACGAGCACGCCGAACTGCCAGCGCAGCCGGTTCTTGGCCGCTGAGGCCCGGTACGGGTACAGCACGTAGCCCTCGAAGAGGACGGTGTCGGCCACCTGCCGGGCGGTGGCGAAGCGGGACTCCTGGGCGGTGGTCGCGGTCACGGCGCCGCCCTCTCGCCGGCGCGCGGCAGTACGGCTCCGGCCCACACGGGGTCGGGCGGTTCCGGTTCGGTACCGGCCGCCGTGTCGAGGAGGGCCCGTACGGTCGTCTCCCAGGAGGCGAGCGCGTGCCGTGACCGGTAGGCGAGCAGCTCGTCCATGAGGTCGCGGGGCAGCCGGAGCCATCCGCAGCCCGGGAAGTGCTGCTCGACCATCTCGCGCCACGCGGTGACCGGCATCCGGTACGAGGCCTCGCGGTCCCAGGGCACGGGCTCGACGCGGAAGCCGCCGTCGCCGGTGAAAGCGGTCCCGGAGAAGAGCATGAGCAGCGGCACCTCACCGTCCTGCACTGCGTTGAGGTAGCGGGTCGCGGCGATGTCCATGTCGTAGGTGCAGGGGACGACCAGGTCGGTCTCGATCTCGCCGGTGAAGCTGGGCACCATGACCGAGACCTGGGCGAACTGCACCGGCTGGAGGGAGCTCCCCCAGCGGGCCCGGTCGCCGAACAGGTCGGCGAGGCCCTCGGCCTCGGCGTCCGTGTAGCCGCGCCGGGCCGGTTCGATGCGCAGTTGGCAGCGGAGCGCCAGGGCGTGCACCCGGGTGCCGGCGTCCGCGGTGATGCGCAGGCGGAAGACGAGGGTGGGGCCGGCGGCGTAGGCGTCGGCCCGCACACCGGTGCAGGTGAAGGTGAATCCGGTGGCGGTCATGTCCGGGGCGCCTCCGTCCGCCGGGCGGCGGCCGTGCCGGCTGTGGGAGCGGTGTCCGGCACCGCCTTGGCCCGCCGCTCGACCTGTTCGAAGAACTCCCGCAGCGCGGCGCGCGCCTCGGATCCCCCGTCGAAGCCCTGCCACAGCATCCGCATCCGCCCCACCAGCTCGTAGCAGATGTCGATCGGCACCAGGTAGCACTCGGTGCGCCCTTCCGTGCGGCGCAGGAGCAGGGCTTCGACGTCGGGCTCCAGCAGGGCCGACAGGCGGCCGCCGCCGAGCACCGTCTGCCAGGTCTCCGGGTCCAGTTCGCTCTCGGTGGCTCCGGCCGGGCTCGGGTACAGGGCGACCAGGCGGTCGAGTGCGGCGTTGCGGAAGAAGAACGCGACGCCGACGGGAATCTGGAGGTGTTCCCAGGCGCCGTCGTCCAGCGGATGGGCCGGGTCGGCCAGGTACCGGGCGGGGACAGTGCGGAACCGGCCCGTCGCGGTGCCCGGCCGGTCGAACAGCATGGCGCAGGCGGTGCAGGCGCAGACCAGGGCCCGCCGCTCGGTCTCGACCAGGTGGCGGTGGCCCTCGTCGGCCACCACCACCCCGCACAGTTCGCAGGTCTCGGGGCGGGGTGGGCGCGGACCCGTGAACCGCCGCAGCCCGCCGCGGGCGCCCGTACGCGGCGGCGCCGCCAGGTGCCCGTTCACGGGACCTGCGCGGGGGCGGGCGGGCGGGCGGTGATCTGGAGCAGCGGCTGGGGCGGCGCCGGCGCCGCCTCCGTCTCCACCCGGGTCACCTCGGGCGCGAAGCAGGCCAGGGCGTCCTCGACGGTCCGGCGCGAGGCCGCCTCGGACTCGGAGGAGCAGCCGCAGCCGCCCCCCGCCGCCGCGGGGCGCAGGCGCAGGACGCCGCTGTCCTCGTCGAAGCCGAGCAGTTCCACCGGTTCGCCCGCCCGCTCCAGAGCGTGGGCGATCCGGGTCCGCACGTCCTGCGGGTGGAGGTCGTGCAGGGAGAGCAGGCTCGCGACGAGCTCGTCGTCGAGCAGCGGGCCGAGCGGTCCGCCGGGCGCGGCACCGAGCCTTTCCACGATTCGGGCCAGGCCGGCCCCGTAGAAGTCCATGAGGACACGCACCAGTTCCTCGGCGGCCGCACACGCCTGCCGGTCCCCGGTCTCGGCGAGCCGGTCGAGAACCTCCTCCACCCGCCGCCCCGCCTGCCGGGCGTCCGTCGCGGCGCTCATCCGCCCAGTCCGCTCAGGCCGGTGGGCACGTGCATCGTCTTGACCGTCTTGCCGCCGCCCACGTACATGTGGACCCCGCACGGCAGGCAGGGGTCGAAGCTGCGCACGGCGCGCATGATGTCGATGCCCTTGAAGTTCTCCGGGGAGTTCTCCTCGAAGATCGGGGTGTTCTGCACGGCGTCCTCGTACGGTCCGGGTGTGCCGAAGGTGTCGCGGGTGCTGGCGTTCCACGGCGTGGGCGGGTAGGGGTGGTAGTTGGCGATCTTGCCGTCGCGGATCACCATGTGGTGCGACAGGACGCCACGAACGGCCTCGGTGAAGCCGACGCCGATGGACTGGTCCGGCACTTCGAACTTCTCCCAGGTCTGGGTGCGCCCGGCCCGGACCTCGGCCAGCCCCTTCTCGGCGCAGTGCAGCGCGATGGCGGCGGCGTAGGCCTGGAAGTACGTGCGGGCGCGGTTGCGCTCCAGCGCGTTGCTCCACTTCGGGATCCGCCACTCGAAGCGCGTCTCGGGCTTGGTCATCGTCCGCGGCAGGGTGATGACCACGCTGTTGCCCGTCGCCTGGACGTAGTCGGTGTGGACGAGGCCGGACAGCGCGGTGGACCACAGGCGGGCGAGGGGGCCGCCACCGGTGTCGAGGGCCAGGTGGTCCTTGCCGTCGAACCAGCGGGGGGACATCACCCAGCTGTACTTGTCGTCGAAGTCCCGCTTCTGCGGTGCGGGGATGGTGTGCTGGTTCCACGGGTGGCGGGGATCGACCGGATTGCCGAGCGGGTCGTGCGTGACGAACTGCTCCTGCCCCTGCCAGTCGTCGTAGTACGAGCTGCCCAGCAGGATGCGGATGCCGAGGTTGATCTCGGTGAGGTCGTTGGTGACGAGCTTGCCGTCCACGACGATGCCCGGGGTGACGAACATCTTCCGTCCCCAGTCGGTCATGTTGGCGTAGGTGAAGTCGCAGTACTCGGGGTCGTTGAGCGCCCCCCAGCACCCGAGCAGCACCCGGCGCCGACCCACCTCCTCGTACCCGGGCAGGGCCTCGTAGAAGAAGTCGAACAGGTCGTCGTGGAGCGGCACGACGCGCTTCATGAACTCGCAGTACCGCATGAGGCGGCTCATGTAGTCCGTGAAGAGCTGCACGGACGCGATCGTGCCGACGCCGCCCGGGTAGAGCGTGGAGGGGTGCACGTGGCGGCCCTCCATCAGGCAGAACATCTCCCGGGTGTAGCGGCTGACCTGGAGCGCCTCGCGGTAGAACTCGCCCTCGATGGGGTTGAGGGAGCGCATGATGTCGGCGATCGTCTTGAAGCCGTGCTCGCCCGCGTGCGGGGCCGGGGTGCGCTCGGCCAGGTCCAGGACGCCCGGGTTGGTCTCGCGGACCATCTTCTCGCAGTAGTCGACCCCGACCAGGTTCTCCTGGAAGATGTTGTGGTCGAACATGTACTCCGCCGACTCGCCGAGATTGATGATCCACTCGGCGAGGTGGGGCGGCTTCACCCCGTAGGCCATGTTCTGCGCGTAGACGGAGCAGGTGGCGTGGTTGTCACCGCAGATCCCGCAGATCCGGCTGGTGATGAAGTGCGCGTCACGCGGGTCCTTGCCCCGCATGAAGACGCTGTAGCCCCGGAAGACCGACGAGGTGCTGTAGCACTCCGCGACCCGCTTCTGCTTGAAGTCGATCTTCGTGTGGATGCCGAGGCTGCCCACGATCCGGGTGATCGGGTCCCATGCCATCTCCACCAGGCCGCTGCCGTCACCGGCCGCCTTCGTGTTCGGTGCCATCGTCTGTGCCGTGACCCTTCTTCTGAACGGGAGTTGATCTACTGCGGACCGATACGGGACCGCCTACCAGGGCGGGCGGTAGCCCGTCGTCAGCCTGTCGCCGCCGTGGCGCCACTTCGGCTCCTCGTCCACCGTGTGCGCGGTGACCGACCGGAGTCTGCGGACCAGCGCGCCGTAGGCGGCGCTGGCCTTGCTGGACACCTTGGCGCCGGGGGGTTCGTCCATGAACGGCATGAACTTGTCGGGGAAGCCCGGCATGGTGCAGGCGATGCAGATGCCGCCCACGTTGGGGCAGCCGCCGATGCCGTTCATCCAGCCGCGCTTGGGGACGTTGCACTTGACGACGGGGCCCCAGCAGCCGAGCTTGACCAGGCACTGGGGCGAGTCGTAGGTGTGGGCGAACTGGCCCTGCTCGTAGTAGCCGGCCCGGTCGCAGCCCTCGTGCACGGTGGCGCCGAAGAGCCAGGTCGGCCGCAGCTTGTCGTCCAGGGGGATCATCGGGGCCGAACCCGCCGCCTGGTAGAGCAGGTAGGTCAGGGTCTCCGAGAAGTTGTCCGGCTGGATCGGGCAGCCGGGCACGCAGACGATCGGGATCCCGGCCTTCGAGGTCCAGTCCCAGCCGAGGTAGTCCGGCACGCCCATGGCGCCCGTCGGGTTGCCCTCCATCGCGTGGATGCCGCCGTAGGTGGCACAGGTGCCGATGGCGACGACGGCCAGGGCCTTGGGGGCGAGCCGGTCGATCCACTCGCTGGTGGTGATGGGCTGGCCGGTCTCCGGGTTGTCGCCGAAACCGGACCAGTACCCCTCGGGCTTGATGTTCTCGTTGGGGATCGAGCCCTCGACCACCAGGACGAAGGGGTCGATCTCACCGCGCTCGCCCTTGAAGAACCACTCGATGAACGTGTCCGCGCCCCCGACGGGGCCGCATTCGAAGTCGATCAGGGGCCAGTGCACGGCGATCTTGGGCAGGCCGGGCAGCACGCCCATCACGATCTCCTCGATGCTCGGCTGCATCGCGGCCGTCAGGGAGACCGAGTCGCCGTCACAGCTCAGCCCGGCGTTGATCCAGAGGATGTGGATCGGGGGGTCCTCTACCGGGTCCTGCGTCGCTGCGTCCATGGGATACCTCCTCGGGGAGGGATTGCTGGGTGGGTGCGGAAGGAACGGCGTCGCGGCGACCGGTCGTCGCGACCCCACCTTTCTTGCTAACAGCCGGCCGCGCCGGATGCCGCGTCCTGTACGGCCGATCCAGTGACGGCGCGCGGCCTCGGGGGCTGCGCCGGGACGGGCCGGGCCTGCGCCGCGCGGACGAGGTGCGGCGGGGTGCCGGCCGGGGCCTCCTTGCGTACGAAGGCCCTGCGCAGGGCGTGGTACGGGGCCTCGGGGTCGAAGAAGGTGCGGTGCATCAGGGCGAGCTCGGCCTCGCGGTAGGACGCGAGCGGCCGGACCGCCTCGTCGAGGTCGCGCCGGGCCTTCTTGGCCGCGATCCTGGTCCGCGTGGCGGGCCGGGCCGCCAGCTCCGCCGCCAGCCGGGCGGTCTCGGCCGCGAAGTCCCCGGGCGGGCAGGCGAGCGTACGGTCGGCCAGCCCCAGCCGGAGGGCCGCTTCGGCGCTCACCGGCAGCGCCTCGCCGGTGAGGCGCTCGGCGGCCTCGGCGCCAACGCGGCGCGGCAGGGTGTACGTCCAGTACTCGGAGCCGTGCAGGCCCATCAGGCGGTAGTGCGGGTTCAGCACGGCGCCCGCCCGGCACCAGACCTCGTCGGCGGCGAGGGCGAGCATGGCCCCGCCGGCGGCGGCGTTGCCCCCGAGAGCGGCCACCACCAGCCGGTCCGTGGTGGTGAGGACGGCCTCGACCAGGTCGTTCATGGCGTTGATGTTGGCCCAGGACTCCTCAGCCGGATCGGCGGCCGCCTCGATGACGCCGAGGTGGATGCCGTTGGAGAAGAAGTCGCGGGCGCCGCCGAGGACGAGCACCGAGGTGGGGCGGGTGCACGCGGTCCGGTAGGCGTCCAGCAGGCGTCGGCACCGCTCGGTGCTCATCGCTCCCCCGGTGAAGGAGAAGGTCAGGAAGCCGGTCCGCCCCTCCTCGCGGTAGCCGATGTCGGACCAGGTACGGCCCGCGGCGGCGACCTCCGGGTCGGCCGGGAGCTCCGGCAGCGGGGGCAGCCGGTCCCCGAGGGCCAGGGTGGCGGGCAGCTTGAGGGGGGCGGGGCCGCCCGGCACGCGGCGGGCGCGCAGTTCCGGGATCCACACGGCGCCGTCGACGGTGGCCCGGCACACCGCTCCCGCACGCGTGGCCAGGAGCGCGCCGGGCCGGCCGCGCAGACCGTCGTCCGGGTGGACGGGGCGGCCGCCGTGCAGGTACCAGTCGCCGCCCAGCAGTTCGTCCCGTACGCCCGGCTGCGCGTCCGCGGCCCGCAGCAGCCGCAGGACGCGCTCGGTGGGATCGGCCGCCCAGTCGATGCGGCGCTCCTCCTGGCGCAGGTACGGCCGGGTGCGGGCGGCGCCCCCGTCCTGGGGCGTCGGGGTGTGGGTGCCGGAGGCGAAGCGGCGGACGGCCAACAGGACCGCCTCCAGGGCCGCGTCGGCGATCTCGCCCCGGTAGAGGTCGCTCTTGCCGACCTCGGGGACGGGGCACTCGACGCAGGCCCACACGTCGCCGGCGTCCATCTCCGCGTCGGCCTGCAGGACCGTGACGCCCCACCGGGTCTCCCCGTCCTGGACGGCCCGGTCGACCGAGGACGGGCCCCGGTCCCCGACCGGCCCAGGGTGGACGATCAGGCAGGTGCGGGCGGCCCAGACCTCCCGGGGGACGGCCGTCTTCAGCATCGGGGCGAGGACGAGGTCGGGCTCGTGGCGGCGGACGGCGGCGGCCAGGTCGGTTCCGGGGAGGGCCAGCTCTACCGCGACGCGGTGGCCGTGGTCGCGCAGTTCCGCGTGGACCCGCTGCGTGAGGCTGTTGAACGCGCTGGCGACGAGCAGGACGTACACGTGGTCTCCAAGCGGCGGCCGGGGGTCGCGACGGAGTGGCACCCGGCCTGGTCGGCAGTTCGTGACCGGCACCCGACCGGCGCCTGAGATGGTCGGCCACGCGGACGGGCCCAGCTCGGCAGCCGTGCGGTGGTGTCACTCGGACGCGCCGCCGCGCGGGACCACTCGGCCGCAGGGCGCGGGGCCGTACGCGCCGCCGGGCCCCTTCCGCACAGGGGCGGCGCCGGGGCCCCTGGTACGCCCGGGCTACTCCCCCGGCCGCGCCTCGTCGGCGGGGCTCGGGGCGTCGGCCGCCGCCGGGTCCAGGATCCGGTTGAGGAAGTTCCTGGTCCGCTCGTGCCCCGGGCTGCCGATCACCCGCGCGGCCGGTCCCTCCTCGACGATCACGCCGGCGTCCATGAACACGACCCGGTCGGCCACCTCGCGCGCGAAGCTCATCTCGTGGGTGACGACCATCATCGTCATCCCCTCGTCCGCCAGGATCCGCATCACCGACAGCACTTCGCCGACGAGTTCGGGGTCGAGGGCCGAGGTCGGCTCGTCGAAGAGCATCACCTCCGGGCCCATCGACAGGGCGCGGGCGATCGCCACCCGCTGCTGCTGGCCCCCGGACAGCTGCGCCGGGAAGGCGGCCGCCTTGTCCGAGAGTCCGACGCGCGCGAGGTTGTCCCGGGCCACCGCGGCGGCCTGCGCCTTGTCCCGGCCGAGTACCCGGCGCTGCGGCAGGGTGAGGTTGGCGGTGACGTCGACGTGCGGGAAGAGGTTGAACTGCTGGAAGACCATGCCGATGCGGCGGCGCACGGCGTCGATGTCGACGTCCAGGTCGGTGACCTCCGTACCGCCGACGAACACCTTCCCCTCGCTGGGCTCCTCCAGCAGGTTCACACAGCGCAGCAGGGTCGATTTGCCGGAGCCGGACGGGCCGATGACGCACACCACCTCCCCGCGCGCGACCTCCAGATCGATGCCGCGCAGGACGTGGTTGTCCCCGAAGGACTTGTGCAGCCCACGGATCTCGATCTCCGGGCGGTCCGCCGCTCCCGTGTCCGCCGGCTGCGTCTTCTGTCGCATCTCGTCCTCACGTGGCCTTGTCCGCGCGGGCTTCGAGGCGGCGCACCACAAAGCTCAGGGGGATGGTCACGAGGAGGTAGCACAGTCCCGCGACCAGGATGGGGGTGGAGTTGGCGGTCTCGCTCGCGAGGTCCCGGCCGAATTTCGTCAGTTCTCGCTCCTCCAGGGTGACGCCCAGGAACAGCACGAGCGAGGAGTCCTTGAACAGCAGGACCAGTTCGTTGGTGAGCGGGGGGATGACGATGCGGAACGCCTGCGGGATGATCACCGTGACCATGGCGCGGGCGTGCGAGAAGCCGAGCGAGCGGGCCGCTTCCATCTGGCCCTTGGGGACCGCCTGGATGCCGGCCCGGATGGTCTCCGCCATGTAGGCGGCGGCGACCAGGCCCAGGCCGAGCGCGACCTTGCCGTACGTGCCGCCGGGGATCTCCGTACCGGGGAACGCCAGGGGGACGGCCACGCCCACGAAGATGAAGATCAGCAGCGCGGGCAGGCCGCGGAACAGTTCGATGTAGACACTGGCGAGCCACCGGTAGGGCGCGACCGACGAGAGCCGCATCATCGCGATGACCAGGCCGAGCACCAGGCCGAAGACGAAGCCCGACAGCGTGTATACGACCGTGTTGCGCAGTGCGAGGGTGATGATCTCGGGGAACAGCCGGGCCGCCAGGTCCGTCTGCGCGAACTGGTTGCGCAGCCGGCCCCAGTCGGCGAGGACGCCGACCAGGACCAGCGCGGCCACGAAGACCGCGTACTGGACGGCCTGCCAGACGCGGCGCCGTTGGCGCCGCGTCAGCCGGGAGGTCACGGAGTGGCCTGGGGCAGCGGGCCGATCCACTGCTCGTAGAGCTTCTTGTAGGTGCCGTCGGCCTTGGCGGTCGTGATCGCCCTGTCGATCGCGGCGAGGAGGGCGGTGTTGCCCTTCTTCACCGAGAAGCCGTACTGCTCGCCGGTCTCGATGTTCTGGCCCAGGACGAACTCGTCGGCGTTCTTCTTGTCCTTGAGCCAGCCCTGGATGACGGGGTAGTCGATGATGACGGCGTCGACCTGTCCGGTGCGCAGGCCGTTGAGCACGGCGTCGGAGCTCTCGAAGGCGACCGGGTTGAGCCCTTGCGACCTGGCGTAGCTCTCGCCGGTCGTCTCGGCCTGGGCCCCGAGCTTCTTGGTCTTGAGGTCGGCGAGGGAGGTCACGCCGCTCTTCTTGGTCGCGAGGAGCGCCTGGGTGGCGTCGAAGTAGGGGACGCTGAAGTCGACGTTCTTCTTGCGCTCGTCGGTGATCGTCATTCCGGCGGCGGCGAGATCGCACTCTCCGGAGTTCAGGAACGCGCCTGTCTTGAAGTTCTCGAACGGGGTGTCGAGGATCTTCTGCTCGACCTTGAGCTCGGTGGCCACCAGGTCGACGAGGGCGACGTCGAATCCGACGACCTTGCCGTTCTGCTCGAACTGGAACGGCGGGTAGGGCAGGTGCGTGCAGGTGGTCAGCTTGCCCTTCTCGACGACGGGCACGCCGCCGGCCGCCTCCCCCGGTTCCTCGCCGGAGGAGCAGCCCGCGACGAGGAGCACGGCCGCCGCGGCGGCGCCGGACGCGGCGCGGAAGCGGGACCGGCTGCGGTGACTGCGCTGTCCTTCGGCCGTCCAGGACACGATGACCTCCACGGGGTACGGGGCGGGGGACGGTCACGACGAGACCGCCGGTCGAGATCGTAAGCCCCGCGCGGCGCCCGGCAAGGGACCCCTCGCCCCGGTGGCGTCCCGGGTGGCGCGTTCCCGTCGCCGCCGACCGTCGCACTTCGGCCACGGACGACCGGCCGGCCTCTCCCCGTACGGCCCCGGCGACGGTGGTTTCACCGCGCCGACCACCGGCGGCCGCGGATCGCGGGCCGCGCGGTGCGACGGGATCGCGCCTTCCTCGGCCTCGGCACCAGAGGCCGAAATGTACACGTCATTTCGGCCCCGGAGCCGGTGCCTCCGGGGTCACATACCGGTGCCCCCGGGGTCCCGGGGTCACATACCGGCGGCGTCCACCACGTCGCCCAGGTCCACGAACTTGAAGCCGGTCGACTCGCGCGGTGCGCCCTCGCCGTCGACGGCCTCGGGGGTGTCGTGCCCGTCCTGGACGACCAGCAGCCCGCGCGGATAGCGGTCGCCCAGAGGCGCGTTGAGCACGGCGGCCCCGTCGCACTCCTGCACGC
Organism: Streptomyces sp. NPDC058662; assembly: GCF_042716255.1. Classification (NCBI taxonomy): domain Bacteria; kingdom Bacillati; phylum Actinomycetota; class Actinomycetes; order Kitasatosporales; family Streptomycetaceae; genus Streptomyces; species Streptomyces sp. NPDC058662. Next base: position 37,337 of record NZ_JBHXRU010000047.1, read on the forward strand.
CGTCGAGCACCGGGGTGGCCGCCCCGATACGGAATCCGCCCTCGTACTCGTTGTGCTCGTCGACCTCGCGGTCGTAGAGGACGAAGGAGTCGTCGCCCTGGCCGGAGGCCATCAGGTAGCCGTCGCCGTCGCGCTCCTGGAACAGGGTCAGGCCCTCGACGTCCGCCGCGAGCCGCTTGCCCCCGTAGCCGGGGTCCGCGCCCGCGACGCACTCCTCGCTCTCCTCGTCGTAGACCCCCGCGACCCCGTACTCCTTCACCTTGTCGACGAGGACCGGAGTTCCGGTGAGGTCGGCGCGTACCCGCCAGATCCCGACGTCCTCCTGACCCGCGTAGAGCGTGCCGTCGGCCGGGTCGACCACCATGCCCTCGACCTGCGGCAGTTCACCGGGCTCGGCGCAGGGGGTCCATGTGGTGCGGTCGGGAAGGCGGAAGGTGGCGGGCAGGTCGAGGGTGCGGACCGTCCGGTACCCCACGGTCCCGGTGCCGGTCGGCCGCAGTTCGAGCAGGGCGACGCGGGTCCGGTTGCGCTGGCTGACCAGGGCGTAGGAACGGCCGGTCGCCCGGTCCTTCCAGGTCGCCAGCCCGTACGCGGTCTTCTGCTCGTTGACCTCGCCCTGGTCGGCGGAGAACACGGCAGGGGACGCCGCGTCGGTCACGTCCGTCAGCGGGGCGCCGGGACGCGAGGGGTCGATGCGGTAGAACCGCAGGCGGTCGTGGCCGCGGTCGCTCACCACCGCCACGTCGGCCGGTCCGGACGCCAGCCGCAGGCCGGGGATGATGTCGACGTTGTTGAACCGCCCGGGCGCGTCGCCGGCCGCGGCGGGGGGCGGTGCGGGCACCGACTGCACGAGCCGCGCGTCCAGGTCGTAGACCCGCAGGCCGCCCTCCTTGGCGGTCGCGACGACCAGGCTGCGGTCGGGGTCGTCCGCGTTCCGCCAGATGGCCGGGTCGTCCGCGTTGGCGTGGCCGCCCGCCTCGTCGTCGTGGAGGGCGGCGGTCTCCGCCACCGGCCGCACGGTGGGCGGCGCGGTCGGGCCCGCCTGCGCGGGTGAGGCCAGGAGGGCGATCACCGCCGTGCCGGCGGTGGCCGCGGTCAGGAGCGTGGAGCGGGGGTTTCTCACGGGCGCGTCCTTCGGTGCAGGAGGGTGTGGGTGGTCCGTGAGGGAGCATGGGGCGAGCAGGCGGCACGCTGCCGTCCATGAGGTGATGCGGCCGTGTGGGAACCGTGAATTCACCCCGGGGACGAAGCACCTCCCGCGGCCGGGCCACGTGGTTTCAGCGGCGCCCGGCTCGCATACGATCTTGGCGGGATCCGTTCAGGATCCACGGGGGGACACCATGGGATTCATAGATAGCAACGGTATCGACCTGTCAGGAGCCACGGGGAAGCTCCTCCAGACAATGCCCCTGACGAAGAACCCGGCGCCGCAGGCCTTCGCCACGGACACGGTGAACGGGCACGTCTTCGTCCTGCAGCTCGACGGCGGCACGGAGGCTCCCCCTGCCGGGAACATGCGCCTCAACCGCCTCGACCGCACCACGGGTGAAGTGACCGGCAGCATGTACCTCAAGGGTTTCGGCCACGGGATCTCGATGGGGGCGGAGCCGGTCGGAGCGGACACGTACCTGTGGACCGAGGTCGGTCCCGTGTACCCCAACGACGGTGTCAGCACCGGCTTCGGCGCGGCGGTCACCCGCTTCCGCTTCGCCGCCGGCACGACGCTGGACCAAGCGGCCGTGCCCGCGGCGCAGAAGTTCAGCCCGGCGGGCGCGGTGAAGACCGGCCCGTCCGTGGACCTCGCCCACAACACTCTGACGATCTGCTACTTCAAGGACGGTGTGCGGCTGTTCACGCGCTACGACCTCGCGCGGGCGGCGCAGGGCCAGTGGGCGCAGGTGGGCGAGACGTTCACGATGCCCGAGGGCGCGGAAACGGGTCTGACCTTCCAGGGCTACACCGTTCTGAACGGGGTGCTGTACGTCTACCAGTGGAAGAAGGCCCCCGTCACGGTCTACCCGGGCACCGCCTACATCACCTCGTACGCGCTGGAGACGCGGCAGAAGCTGGACTCGCGGGTCGTCACCGGCGCCGACGGCCTGGAGCGGCGCGAGCCGGAAGGGCTCGCCGTCGAGGCCGACCCCGCGACCGGCCGGAACCGGCTGCTCTTCGGCTTCAGCGACACCGTGCCCGGGACCACGGGGCGGCGCAACATCACCGTCGGCTGGTACCCGACCGTGCCGCCGGTCGACGGCGTGCAGGCGCTGACCGACTGGGAGGACCTCGCGCTCGCCGCCGGCGTCGGCGTCGCGGGCGGCGAGGTGCCGCGCGGCCGACTGGTCGCCATCGCCGGGACCACGTACCTCCAGCTGCGCGGCAGGATCACGTGCGGCCTGACGGGCGACAGCGTCGTCGCGACGCTCCCGCAGTCGCTCCGGCCCACCCGCACCGCCCGGCAGAACGTGCCGCGCAACATGAACCTGGGGCGCGGGGTGTGCCAGCTGGAGGCGAACCGGCTCGGTGAGCTGTGGGCGTACGGCGCCGCCGCGGACAACGCGATCACCTGGATCGACCTCGACTGCGTCTCCGTCAGCTGGCGATGACGCGGCCCGGCCCGGCGCCGGCCACCCCGAACCACACCACTCTTCGCGATCCGGAGGATCGACCATGACCACGCGCACTGCCACGACCACGGGCATCGCCATGACCACGCGCACCACAAGCCGCCGTTCCCTGCTCGCCGCCGCCGTGGCCGCCCCGGCGGGCGCCGTCGGCGCCTCCCTGCTCACGAGCACGCCCGCCGCCGCGGTGACCCCGAGCGGCGCCCACGCCGTGGTGGACTGGACGGACATCGCCCTCGCCGCGGGAGTCACCGCCTACGCCGGGGAGGCCCCGCAGGCCCGCGTGGTGAGCATCGCGGGCACCGAGTACCTCCAGCTGCGCGGCAGGATCAGCTGCGACTTCGCGGTCGACTCCCCGCTCGGCACCCTGCCGGCGACGATCCGTCCGCCGAAGACGACGCGCGGCGTCTGCCCGCGCAACAACGACACCGGCGTCAACTCCACCCGTGTCGAGGCCGAAACCTCGGGCCGGATCATGGTCTACGATCCGCAGGCCGCGAACAAGGCCACCTGGATCCAGCTGGACAGCTTCTCGTCCGTACTGCGCTGACGGCACCCGGGGGCGGGCAGGGCAGCGAGCCGGGCGAGGGTCGCCGGGATCACGTCGTCCTCGGTGACCACGGGGGTGGCTACGGGCCCGGCCGCCGGTACCGCCCGGACCGCCGCCCCCGCCGGACCGCGATCAACCGAAACGGATGGCGTTCACCAGTCCGGCGACCAACTCGGCCCGCTCCGCCATGGCGTCGACCACCAGGTACTCGTGGTCGGCATGGGCTCCGCCGCCGACCGCTCCGAGTCCGTCCAGCGTCGGCACCCCCAGCGCGGCGGTGAAGTTGCCGTCGCTCCCGCCGCCGACCGCCCGGCCTTCGAGGCCGGGGAGCAGCCTCCGCGCCACGGCGAAGAGCTCGGCCGACGCCGACTCGGGCATGGGGGGCCGGCCGATGCCGCCCCGTACGGCGATCTCCGCCTCGTCCAGGTGCGGGGTGAGGGCCGCGAAGGCGGCTTCGACGCGCTCCTCCTCGGCGACCGACTCGACGCGGACGTCGACGACGACGACCGCCTCCGCCGGAACGACGTTGTCCAGCGTTCCGGCGGAGGCGACGGTCGGAGTGACCGTCGTACCGGTGCCGGGCCGGCCGATCCCGGCGATGTCCAGGACCTGGTAGGACGCCTCGACCAGCGCGTTGACCCCGGCCGCCGGCTCCAGGCCCGCATGGGAAGCCCGGCCCTTCACGGAGACCTGGTACGTGCCGCAGCCCTTGCGGCCGGTCTTCAGGGCGCCGCCGTCGGCGGCGCCCTCCAGCACCAGTACGGCCCCGCAGGCCAGGGCCCGTTCCTCGATGAGCGCCCGGGAGGTACGGGAGCCGACCTCTTCGTCGGCGGTCACCAGGATCTCGACGCCCGACCGGTCGTCGAGCGCCGCCAGGCCGTGGACGGCCTGCACCAGGCCGCCGAGCATGTCGAACACCCCGGGGCCGGTCGCGTGCCCGTCCTCGACCTTGAACGGGCGCCGGGCGAGCGTGCCGAGCGGGAACACCGTGTCGTGGTGGCCGAGGATCAGCACCTTCGGGTCGCCGCCGGCCGACCAGTGGACGTGCGGCCCCGCCTCGCTCTCCACGAGGACCGCGTGCCCGCCGAGACGGTTCTCGATGACGGCGGCCACGACTTTGGCCGAGGCCGCCAGCGCGTCGCGGTCGCGCGACGGGGACTCCACCTCGACGAGGGCCCTGAGATCCTCGATCATCGCGTCGGAACTCACCTGAACGGTCCGCTGCTTCGTCATGCCGAAAGGGTAAACGGCGCCCCCGCGCCTGGGCACCATGCGGCCGCGCCCCCGGTCCGGCCGGACCCGCTGCTCCTCGTCGAGCACCGGGCCGGCGGCGGATTCCGGCAGAACCCCTGACCTGGGGTCAGGCGGCTCCCGCGTTCGCTTCCTTGTACGCCTCGGTCATGTCGGCCGTCTCGGCCGCCGGCGGTACGGCGATCTCCTTGGCCGCCCCGAAGGACAGGAAGTCCATGGAGACGTTGGTGGGGCCGAAGGCCTGGGTCAGGCGGGCCGGCATCCCCTTGTCGTCCACCCACACGTCCGTGACCAGCTCACCGCTGCCGCCCAGTGACTGGAACGTGGCAGCGGCGTCCTTGCCCAGCTTGTCCGCCGGGATGGTGGCCTTGTAGTGGACGGTCGGCTTGCCGTTCACGTCCTCCTTGCCGACCTTGTCGACCCCCTTCGCCCACTTCAGCATCTTGAGGCCGGCGGTGGGGTCGTTGTTGGGCCCGCTGAGCCCGGCCGCGCCCTTGTCCCCGAGGACCGCCGAGGCGTCGAGCTTGAGCCAGCTCTTGCCCTTGAACTCACCGGACTCGGCCGGGTCTACCTGGTAGTAGTACGCGCCCCGGACGAGCCGGTAGGTGACCGTGCCGTCCTTGACCAGGTCCTGCATGTCGAGGTCGGCGGCGGGCATCTCGGCCTCCATCGCGAGGCCGTTGCCCCACGAGTAGGTGCCGGTCATGACCGTGGGGGCGCCGTTCGTGTCGGGCGAGGTCACCGTCATCCTGACCTCGGCGGAACCCGCCTGCGAGGCCGCGTCGGACGCCGCCCCGAGGGACGCGATCATCGCCTCCGCGGTATCGGCGGCCGTATTGGCGGCTTGTGTACCCGCGAGCGAACAGCCCGCGGCGCCCATGGCCATGACCACGACCGCCGCCGTGCCCGCCAGTGTCTTGGCTGTCTTCATTTGTTCCCACCCCTGAAAGATCCGTATCCGGATCAATCTACCCGCGCCCCCCGCGCACCAGCCATCCGTTTCCCCGCCCGACGTGCCGCCGGGGCCCCCGGGCCGGCTGCGGCCCTGAAGCACGCCCCGGTGTACCGAACCGGACGAGCGGGGCCCTTTCCTGCTCACGACAGATCGGGCTACTCGGTGTTCTCGGCGTCCACGAAGGCGTCGTCCACGACGACCCGAGGTGGCGGGTCCGCAGGGGCGGGTCGCTTCGTGATCCCGTCGAGCACGCCGGCGATCTCGTCGTACATCCGCACGGACTCGGCACTGCGGTGCCTGCCGAAGTTCGCCGTGTCGGCGCCCCCGTGAGCCATGTAGTCCAGGACGCGGAGGTAGTTGGCGAGGCCGACGCCGCTGAGTTCGATCTGGACCAGGCCGTTGTCGAGGTCCTTGGGTTGGCTCTTGATCTCCAGGTCCAGGCCGTCCCGACTCCGCTGGTCCGTGGTCTTCTCCCAGAGATCCTTGGTTGTCTCGATCTCGAAGACCTTCAAGCCTGCGGCTTTCTGCAAGCGCAGGGGGTGCTGCGGTGGGGAGTCGGTGGAGCAGCCGGTGACGAGGGCCGCGGTGAGCAGGGCGAGGACGGCGAGGGCCCGGGCCGGGCGCGGGGAGAAAGTGGTGGACACAGAGCGCAGTCTCCGCGAAGAGGTCGCGCTCGGGACCCATTCGATCTCCACTCAGCCTATCGAGTGATCGACAGGGTGCTGAGGTCGTCTGATCGGCGCGGTCACCCATATGACGCCCGACGGCGAGCAGCGGTCGCCCGGCCGGGGGCCCTCGCCCGGGGCGGGTGGAGGATCTCAGCGTTCCGTGAGGTCTGAGGGGGCCTCCTGGATGGTCCAGCCGTTGCCGTCCGGGTCCTCGAAGGTCATGAACGAGTTCCAGGTGCCGCCCTTGCCCTCCGTCCAGCCCGCCTCGCCGACGTGTCGGACGGGCGAGACGTCGACGCCCCGGCCCACCAGCTCCTCGCGGGCGGCCTCGATGTCCGTCACGCACAGTTGGAGGCCCTGCAGGCTGCCCGGGGACATCTGCTTCGTGCCGGGAGCGGGGGGCATTCCCTGGAGCATGGCGATGGAGCACCGCGAGCCGGACGGGGTCAGTTGGATGATGCGGACACCGGGCGCGACCTCGTCGTCCAGGTCCAGGTTGAAGCCGACCTTGTCGGCGTAGAACTCCTTCGCGCGGTCCATGTCGGTGACGGGGACCGGGACGACTTCGAGTGTCCAGTTCATGGCGGAGGCTCCTCGGCGGCGATTGCGGACAACGACGGTTGTGGCGGCTCCCACCGTCGCTCACGGCGCGGCCGTCGCGCACGCCGAAACGCCCGGGCCGCGCGGATTTCCGGCCGGCCGGTCATCGGGACCGCGGCCGGTCACTCCCCGCCCGGGAGGAGGAGCTCCGTCGCCAGGGCCGTCCGCTGGTGCAGCATCCACCGGCCCGAGCGCTGCGAGGTGACGAGGTGGCAGCGGCGCAGGACGGCCAGGTGCTGGCTGACGGCCGCGCTGCTCACTCCGAGGTACGCGGCGAGTTGCGTGGTGGACACGGGCAGGTCGAGGTGCACCAGCAGGGCCGCCCTGCTGCGGCCCATCAGTTCGGCCAGCGGCTGCGGCCCGGTGTCCCCGGGGGGCGACCACAACTGGCCGATGCCGCGCGGCGAGTAGGTCAGCGTCGGCTGCCGCGGGGGGTTGTGGAGTACGAGGAGCCTGGGCCACGCGAAGACGCAGGGCACCAGGAGCAGTCCCGCTCCGGAGGCGGACCGCACGGCGTCGTGGCGGGGCTTGTCGACGCTCAGCTGCCCGGCGGCGTAGGCGACCTCGGGGTGGAGGTCCTCGAAGACCCGGTCCAGGCCGCCCGCGGTGAGCCGGCGGGCCCGGTGGGCCACATCCGCGTCGCTGAGGGAGCGCAGCCGCGGCCACACCGGCTCGACCGCCGCGCGCCAGTACGCGGCCATGGTGTCGACCAGACGCGGCAGTTCGCGTTCCGGGTGGTCGTACAGCGGCCGCAGGGCCTCCGGCAGGCCCTGGCCGGTTCTCAGCTCTTCGAGGGAGTCCACCACCGCTTCGGCGGGAGTGGCGGCCACGGCGTCGAGCTCGTCGGCGAAGCGCCCGCTCATCGCCTCCGGCGGCGGCGCGAGGAAGTCCGCCACGAACCGCGGTCCGCAGGTGAGCGCCGCGAGCACCCTGAGATCGAGCCCGGCGACCGCGGGCAGCGCCCGGGCCCGCCAGGGCCGGTGCACCATGGGCCGCCCGCTTCCCGTCAGCACCGGAACGCTGTGCACGAGCTCTTCCAGCGGGGACAGGGCGAACCGTATGCGGGCCAGGTCGTCCGGCCCCAGCAGAAGCTCGATCACGCCCGCGAGCGTAGCGCCGCCGTGGATTAAGCAGGGGCGAAATCGTGGTGCGGTGCCGGGCCCGCGGGCCAGGCTCGTGCTCACCAACCCGTCGCTATCAGGGGGAGAACATGTCGAAGTCGCGCAACAGGGTCCTGCAGGGCCTGCTCACCACCGCCCTGGCGGTGGGCACGCTCTTCGCCGCACCGGCCACGGCGTCCGCGTCCACCTGCGGGATCAACGCGGGCGGGCACCAGGGGTACTACATCTGCGAGTACCCGCCGACCCTCGTGCAGTGGCCCGACGGTCACTACCAGTGGTTCGTCGTCGGGACCGACAACCATGTCTACGACTCGACGCAGCTGGGCGCGGGCAGCCCGAACTGGGGGGCCTGGTACGACCTGGGAGGTGTCGCGAAGAGTTCGGTGGAGGTCACCTACCTGACGTCGTCCAGGATCGACCTCAGGGTCTGGGGCACGTACAGCGGCTACTGGTGCAAGCGCTGGACCGGCTCGGGCGGCTGGACCAACTGGTGGGACTGCTGAGCCCGTTCTCCGCCGCGGTCGCCGCGGCGGGCGGGTCCTGGGCCGCCGGATCCGTGACAGCCGCGGGGTAGCCGCGGTACGGCCGCGCGAGCGACCGGGCATGCCGGCGGCGCCCGACCCTCGGGGTACGGGCGCCGCCGGAAGAACGCAGAGAGAGCAGAGGCGCGCTCAGCCTCGGACGATGTTCTCCGCCTGCGGGCCCTTCTGGCCCTGCGTGACGTCGAAGGTCACCGCTTCGCCCTCCGTCAGTTCGCGGTATCCGTTGCCGGAGATGTTGGAGTAGTGGGCGAAGACGTCCGGTCCGCCTCCGTCCTGGGCGATGAAGCCGAAGCCCTTTTCGGAGTTGAACCACTTCACTATGCCGCTGGCCATGCCTGTCCTTCTGCTCAATCCAGCAAGCGGCCCGGGATCGGACCGCCCCGACACCCTGTCGGAGGTGCCGTTCGCAGTCCTCCCCCGCCCGAGGCGTCCCTACACCCCCAACCGCCGGGATCTTGTCGGGTGTCCGTTCCGGACGGCCGTCGGGACGGGCCCGCCCCGACGGATCGCGCGCTCCGCGGCCACTAGGCTGCGCGCCACCAGGACGTATGCGAAAGCGGACAGGACAGGTGAACATGTTCGAACCGGTGCAGGAGAACCCGTACCCCGACACGTACACGCTCGGCGAGGGCCCCGACCCGCATCCCCTGCTGGCGCCGGTCCTCCCGCTCATCGGGCGCTGGCACGGCCGCGGCAGGGGCGAGTACCCCACCCTGGAGGAGGACTTCCGGTACGAGCAGGAGCTCACCTTCAGCCACGACGGCCGCCCGTTCCTGCGGTACGAGGCACGGGCATGGCTGATCGACGGGTCCGGGAGCCCGGTCCGGCCGGCGGGGCGGGAGGCCGGCTGGTGGCGGGTGACGCCCGACGCGGGCCTGGAGGTGGTCCTGGCCCACCCGACCGGCATCGCGGAGACGTACGTCGGGCGGGTCTCGGACACGGAGATCGAGATCGAGACCAAGGACGTGTCGCTGACCCCCCGGGCCAAGGAGGTCACCGGAACCCGCCGCCACTACGCCCTCGGGGGCGAGGAGATGACGGTCACCCACGACATGGCGGCGGTGGGTCAGCCTTTGCAGCACCACCTCACGGCCCATCTGCGCCGACGCCCGTCCTAGGGCCGCGGCCGGCGGGTGGCGCCCCCGGGGCGGGGCCCGCGTCAGGCGATGCCCACCGTGTACGCGGCGCGGTACCCGCCGCTCCCGTCGGGTACGGGGGCCAGGGTCGTCGTGCCGCCGGAGGCGCGGTAGCGGTCGTCGCGGGTGTTGGGGTGCGCCGGGGCGGGCCGGCGGTCGTAGGGCGGGAGCGCGTACACCTTCCGCAGGAGCGCCTCGGGGAAGAAGAGCTGCGAGGTCGTCTCGGCCCGGTGGTCGGGCCGCACCTTGAAGTGGATGTGCGGGGCCAGCCCCGCGTACCAGCCGGGCACGATCGTCCGGAACACGCACCGGCCGCCCGCGTCCGTGACCTGCGTGCCGCGCAGGAAGGCGGCGGCGCCGGTGGAGTAGGCGCCCGACGGGTCGGCGTGCCACACGTCGACGGCGGCGCCCGCGAGGGGGCGGCAGCCGCCGGCCACCCGGACCACCGTCAGGTCCAGCCGGAACGGCACCCCGTCACGGCCCTCGGTGATGTCCGACCGGACCCGGTCGAGGTCGAGGTAGTACGGGCCCGCGCCGGCCTCGGTGGTGAGGACGCAGGCCGGGGTCGCGGAGGTGGGCGCCGACGCCGTGGCCGGGGGTGGCACCGGCGACGCGGGGGCCGAGGGCTGTCCCGCCGCTCCCGGGGTCGCCGGCGGGCGGGAGCACGCCGCCGTCAGGGCGGCGACGCCCGCCGATCCGGCGGCGAGCAGGAGGGCGC
>NZ_JBHXRU010000048.1:0-47319 GCF_042716255.1 Streptomyces sp. NPDC058662
CCCGACCGGTCCCCCGTTCCGGTCGCGGCCCCGCTGCTTCGGAGGTCGGCCACCGCGGGTCAGCAGCCGCCGGATGCGGCCGGGGCGCCGACGGTGAGCGTGGCGGGGGCCGCGCAGCAGCCGCCGCCACTCTCTTCGGCGGCCTGGGGCTGGTCGAAGAGGCCGGCGCCGCCGCACACGCCCGTCTCGGGGAGGGTCAGCTCGACGCGCTCGGCCGCCTCGCGGTCGCCGGCCAGGGCCGCGGCGATGGAGCGGACCTGTTCGTAGCCGGTCATGGCGAGGAAGGTCGGGGCCCGGCCGTAGGACTTCATGCCGACGAGGTAGACGTCCTTCTCCGGGTGGGAGAGCTCGTTCACGCCGTGGGGGTAGACGGTGCCGCACGAGTGCTGGTTCGGGTCGATCAGCGGCGCGAGCTCCAGCGGGGCCTGGAGGCGCTCGTCGAGGCCGAGACGCAGTTCGTCCAGGAAGGACAGGTCGGGACGCAGACCGGTGAGGACGATGACCTCGTCCACGGGGTCCAGGCGACGGCCGTCCTCGGAGACGAGGACCAGCCGGTCGGCGGCCTTCTCGATGGCGGAGGTGCGGAAGCCGGTGACCGCGTCGGCGTGCCCGTCGTCGACGGCGGCCTTGGCGGCGAGGCCGAGGGCGCCGCGGGCGGGGAGCTGGTCGGCGGCGCCGCCGCCGAAGGTGGAGCCGCTGATGCCGCGGCGCAGGATCCACACGGCGTGGGTGCCGGACTCCTGCCCGGCGAGGTCGGCCAGAGAGGCGAGGGCCGTGAAGGCGGAGGCGCCGGAGCCGATGACGGCGGTGCGCTTGCCCGCGTAACGGGCGCGGACGGCCGGGTCCTTGAGGTCCGGGATCCGGTAGGAGATCCGGTCGGCGGCGGCCCTCTCACCGAGGGCGGGGAGACCGTCGGCGCCGATGGGGCCGGGGGTGGACCAGGTGCCGGAGGCGTCGATGACGGCGCGGGCGGTGATGCGCCGCTCGGTGCCGTCGGCGTTGAGGACGCTGACGGTGAAGGGCTGGCGCTCGCGGTCGGCGTCGACGATCCGGTCGCGGCCGAGGCGGGAGACCCCTGTCACCGTGGCGCCGTAGCGGACCTTGTCGCCGAGGACGTCGGCGAGCGGCTGGAGGTACCGCTCGGCCCAGTCGGCGCCGGAGGGGTAGGTCGCGCCGTCGGGGGCGGTCCATCCGGTGGGGGCGAGGAGCTTCTCGGCGGCCGGGTCCACGACCTCGGACCAGGTGGAGAAGAGGCGTACGTGGCCCCAGGCTCGCACCGCGCCGGCGGCGGCCGGTCCGGCCTCCAGGACCAGGGGGTCGATGCCGCGTTCGGTGAGGTGGGCGGCGGCGGCGAGGCCGACCGGGCCGGCGCCGATCACCACGACGGGCAGGGCTTCGGTGGATGCGTTCACGGCGGACTCCCCAGTTGATTCGACGTCTGTCGATGTCCTGACGCCTCAAGAGTGGCACCACATATCGACGTCCGTCAACATAGACATCCGTCGAACTTCATCGGATGATGGGGGCATGCCCCCTACGAAGGTGTTGCCGCTGCTGGAGCCCGAGGCCGTGGCCGCGTGCTGCCCGCCCCTGACCGAGCGCCCGCTGACGGCCGCCGAGGCCGAGCGGACCGCGGTCATGTTCAAGGCCCTGGGCGATCCGGTGCGCCTGCGCCTGTTCTCCGCCATCGCCTCGCACGAGGGCGGCGAGGCGTGCGTGTGCGACATCTCCGACGTGGGTGTCTCGCAGCCGACGGTCTCCCACCACCTGAAGAAGCTCAAGGACGCCGGCCTGCTCTCCTCCGAACGGCGCGGCACCTGGGTGTACTACCGGGTCGAACCGGCCGTACTGGCCGCCATGGGCCTCCTGCTGACACGGGCGGCAGCCGCATGAGCGTCACCGTTGCGCCGCTGACCCGGGCGCACGCGGACGAGGTCCTGGCGATCTACCGGGCGGGCATCGAGGAGGGCAACGCCACCTTCGAGACCGCCGCTCCGACCTGGGAGGAGTTCGACGCGGCGAAGCTGCCCGAGCACCGCTTCGCCGCACTCGGCGCCGACGGCGAGCTGCTCGGCTGGGTGGCCGCCACCCGGGTCTCCGACCGCTGCGCCTACGCCGGCGTCGTCGAGCACTCCGTCTACGTGCACCCGGACGCCCGCGGCAGGGGCGTCGCCCAGCGGCTCCTCGCGGCGCTGGTCGAGTCGACCGAGGCCGCGGGCGTCTGGACGATCCAGTCCGGTATCTTCCCCGAGAACGCCGCCAGCCTCGCCGTCCACGACCGCGCGGGCTTCCGGGTCATCGGCACCCGCGAGCGCGTCGGCCGCCACCACGGCGTGTGGCGCGACGTCGTCCTGCTGGAGCGGCGCAGCCCCCGTATCACCTGACCGTTCTTCCGGGGTACGCGGCGCCGCGCCGCTTCATGCGGCGGGCTGGTCCGGTTCGGTCCCGCCTCGCATGAAGACGACCGCCACCAGGGCCAGGCCCAGCACGACGCCGATCAGCTGCATGCCGATGAAGCCGGGCACCGAGGCCGGGGCGATACCGGCGAAGGTGTCGGTGAAGGCGCGTCCGATGGTCACCGCCGGGTTGGCGAACGAGGTGGACGAGGTGAACCAGTACGCGGCGCCGATGTACGAAGCCACGGCGACGGGAGCGAACCGCAGCCGGTCGGTGCGGGCCAGCCCGAAGATCAGCAGGATCAGGCCCGCGGTCGCCACGACCTCGCCCAGCAGCAGGTTCCCGGCGGAGCGGTCGTGGGTGGACCACGCCACCAGCGGCTCGCCGAACATCGCGTCCGCCAGGATCGCGCCCGCGATCGCGCCGGCGACCTGGGAGGGCACGTACACGGCCAGCTCGCGGGCGGTGACGCCGGCGCCGCCGCGGCGGGCGGTCCACCACTCGGCCAGGGTCACGGCCGGGTTGAAGTGGGCACCGGAGACCGGGCCGAGAAGAGCGATCAGGACGCCGAGGCCGAAGACCGTCGCGGTGGAGTTGGCCAGCAGTTGGAGCGCGACGTCGTCGGTGAGGTCGGTGGCCTGGATGCCGGAGCCGACGACGATCGCCACGAGTGCGGCGGTGCCCACCAGCTCGGCGGCGGCGCGGGCGATCAGCGGGGTACGGGGCGGGGTCGCGCCGGGTGCGGGCTGGGGCGCGTCGGCGGCTATGGCGGTATCCGCCGCGGGGGCGGCGCCGGCGGGCTCGGTGGCGGTCAAGACAGGATCTCCTCGGGCAGGTGAGGCAGACAGCGGGCTACGGGCAGGACCGCTTGAGGTTCGCTTCGGCGGTGGCACGCGCGGTCAGGGCGAGGTCGGCGAACTGACCGGCGAGGGCTTCGATGACTTCCGGGCGCAGCCGGTAGTAGATGTACCGCCCGCACGGCTCCGTATCCACGACTCCGGCCTCGCGCAGCACCTTCAGGTGGTTGGAGAGGTTCGTCTGCTTGGCCCCCGTCTCCTCCACGAGATGCGTGGTGCAGAGGGTCTCGCGCGCGAGCAGGGTCACGATCCGGAGCCTGAGCGGGTCGGCCAGAACCCGAATCAGATCAGTGTCGACTGACGTCATCATGGACTGATACTGTCACATCAGCCGGGCCTGACACCAGCCCGAGCTGACCCGGACGGCCCCTCCGGTCCGAACGGGACCGCGCCGGCACCCGCCCCCGCATCCCGTCGCAGTCGTCGCCTCACACCAAGGAAGAACAGATGCCCTCCGCTCCCGCCGCCTCCGTCCTGTTCGTCTGCGTCCACAACGCGGGCCGCTCCCAGATGGCGGCCGGGTTCCTGCGCCACCTCGCGGGTGACCGCGTCGAGGTGCGCTCCGCCGGTTCCGTGCCCGGGGAGCGGATCAACCCCTCCGCGGTGGCCGCGATGGCCGAGCTGGGCATCGACATCTCCGACCAGAAGCCGAGGGTCCTCACCCCCGAGGCCGCCCAGGCGTCCGACTACATCATCACGATGGGCTGCGGCGACGCCTGCCCCTACTTCCCCGGCAAGACCTACCTCGACTGGCAGTTGGAAGACCCCGCCGGCCAGGGCGTCGAGGCCGTCCGCCCCATCCGCGACGAGATCAAGGGCCTCATCGAGGGCCTCATCACCGAGATCGACGCCAAGAAGCGGGCCTGATCCCCCACCATCGCGGCCGCCGCCGGCGACGTCAGGTGGGGCGGGTGTCGGCGTCTGCCTGGAGGGCGGTGCGGACACCGGTGCCGACCACGGCGATCAAACAGAGGGCGATGACGGTCTCGGCCCACAGGAAGGCGAACCAGTCCAGCACGCAGCCGATCGGGGGCGTGCCGGGAGCGGTGTTGCGGAACGCCGCCAGAGCGAAGAGCGTGGCGGCCATCCATGAGAGGGCGGGCCAGACCAGGCCCTGACGGCGGGTCGTCAGGTACCAGGTGCCGAGGAGCACGGACGCGGCCAGCGCCCACATCACGATCATCATGAAGGTCGCGAAAACGAGCAGGCTGCCCGATCGGACCAGCTTCACCCCCACGACGGCCTCTTCCCGTGGCGCCGCAGGTGTCGTGGAGACCGAGAAGAGCGTGTCGCTGTTGGAGAGCAGCAGCCGCACCGGCACCTCCTTGCCGCCCAGTACTGCCCAGAACCCCATGTCGGTCTCGTAGGAGTCGAACGGGTAGTCGCTGATCGAACCATCGGAGACCGCGACCTGCAGGTCCTTGGGCGCGATCCGCTCGTGTGCCTGGAACACCAAGTCACCGAGGGTGGCATGGGAGGTCTGGAGGCTGAGATCGGCCACCGGGGCAGTCCCGTCCTCCTCGCCGAGGGTCCCGCGCGGGATGACCCTGACCCTGAGTACCAGCTCTCTGGACGCGGCGTCGACGCGTTGGACGTTGGCCTCGACGTCCACCCGGTCGGGTGCCGTGGAACCGAGCGTATGAACCGTGTCGATCGCCTGCCGCTCGGTGAATTGCAGCCACGATCCCACAGACACCGCCACCACGATCAGGACCGCGATGGGGATCAGGACCGGCAGCATCGACGGCCCGGAACGGCGTGCGCGAGGTGGGTCCCAGGGTGGGGCCATGGTGACTCCGGCGAGATGGGGAAGGGGCTCGTCCGGCCGGGGCTGTGGCCGCGGTGCGATCCTCCTCGACCCGGGCGGAGATCCGCCGCATCCGGGCGGGGCGTGTCGCCGCCGGCTGGCTGGCCGGCCTCATGTCGCGCGTCGTCGGAGTGCGCGTCCTCTGACCACCCGGTAGCGTTGATCACGTGCGTTCCGCCCACACCGCCGTGGCACCGCCCGACGGTACAGCCGTCGATCGGCAGAGGAACGAGATCACATGTCAGAGCACAGATTCCACATCGGTGCGCCGGCTGCCGGGGCCGCTCTGGCCCTCCTCGCAGCCCTCGGTCCGACGGCGGCGGGTGCCGCACCACCGCACTCCGACACGGCTGATCTCAACGGGTCCGGCACGGCGCCCGGCACGGCCGCCGCGTCGCGGTTCGTGCCGGGTCCCTGCCCCGAGCCTCCGGAGCCGATCGAAGCACTGGCCACCGCCCGGTGCGGCGTCCTGGAGGTCCCCGAGAACCGTGCCCGCCCCGGCGGCCGGACGATCAGCCTGGCCGTGGCGGTCATCCCGCCCGTCTCGGCGAAGCCCGCCCCGGACCCCGTGGTGTTCATGGCGGGCGGCCCGGGTGGCGAGGTGTTCGACGACATCCCGTTCCTGGTCTCGGCCGGCCTGAACCGGGACCGCGAACTGATCGTCATGGCCCAGCGCGGCAATCTCTACGACACCCCCCACCTCGCCTGCCCGGAGCTGGACCGCTTCTACGCCCAGTCGGTGGGGCTCCCCTCCTACGCTCCGCAGACGGAAAAGCTCATGGTCGACGCGGCGAAGCAGTGCCGGGACCGCCTGACAGCCGACGGGACCGACCTGAGTGCCTACAACAGCGTCGAGAACGCGGCCGACTTCGCCGACCTGCGCACGGCACTGGACATCAAGCAGTGGAACGTCTACGGCCACTCCTACGGCAGCAACCTGGCCCTCACCTATTTGCGCCTGCACCCGCAGGGAATCCGCGCGGTGGCGCTCGACTCGGCCGCCCCCGCACAGTACGTCTCCCTGCCGTTCGCCTGGGCCAACGCCAAGGAGGGGCTCGACAACCTTTACAAGGCCTGTGCGTCCGAGCCCCGTTGCAAGAGCCGCTACCCGGACCTGGAGCGCGCCCTGAACGAGCAGGTGCGCAAGCTGGAGGCGCGGCCCCTGACACTGAACGTCCGGCCGTCGCAGGGCGGAGACCCGGTGAAGGTCGTCCTCGACGGCGGCGCACTGGTCAACCTGCTGGTCGCCAAGGCGATCCCGTTCGCCGACGTCCCGGCGGCCATCGACGAACTCAGCCGCGGGAACCCCGAGCGCTTCGCCAAGGCCCGGGCCGCCGGTTCGGTCCAGGTGGGCGGCCAGACCGCCCACGGTTTGACGCAGTCGGTGGTGTGCGGCGAATGGACGCCGGACCACCCACCGTCCGATGTACTGCGGGCAGGCCGCGAAGCGTTCCCCGAATGGCCGGAATCA
The DNA here is from genome assembly GCF_042716255.1 of Streptomyces sp. NPDC058662. Taxonomy (NCBI): domain Bacteria; kingdom Bacillati; phylum Actinomycetota; class Actinomycetes; order Kitasatosporales; family Streptomycetaceae; genus Streptomyces; species Streptomyces sp. NPDC058662. Next base: position 6,533 of record NZ_JBHXRU010000048.1, read on the forward strand.
GTCCAGGCCCAGGCGCCGCAATTGGCCTTCCAGGACCCGATCTGCCGTATCTGGAACGTTCCGAACCGCACGGCCGCCCTGCGGGTGGCGACGGAGAGCGCGGTACCGACCCTCTTCATCAACGGGACGTTCGACATGAAGACCGGGGCCAGCTGGGCGTCGAAGACGGCCCGTACGCTGTCCGACTCGACCACGGTGCAGGTGCCCGGTATCGGGCACTGGGTGGTCCCGCAGTCGCCCTGCGCCCAGAAGGTACTGGCGTCCTTCCTCACCCGCCCGACCGCGCCCGACACCGGCTGCGTGGCGGGGCTGAAGTGGGACCCGTTCACGATCACCCCGAAGTGACGGGGAGGAACGATGGCACGGTCACACGTACGACGGTTGCGCACCGGGTCGGCCGCAGCGGCGGCCGGGGTGCTCCTCACCGGGCTGTTCGCGGCGCCGGTGAGCGCGCAGGAGGAGACGCCCCCAGGAGCGACGGGCACGGTCGCCCGCACCGTGGGCGACGCCCGCTTCGAGACGGGCCCGTGCCCGAAGACGGCAGATCCGGTCGCCGAGCTCGAAGGGGCCCGCTGCGGCACGCTCACCGTGCCGGAGAACCGTGCGGAGCCGGGCAGCCGAAAGATCACCCTCGGTGTCGCGATCGTGCCGGCCGAGGCCGACAAACCGAAGCCCGACCCGATCGTGTGGCTCGCCGGCGGACCCGGCGACGACGCGGTCGGGGAGGCGAAGATGGCGATCGGCGGCGGCCTGAACCGCGACCGCGACGTGATTCTCATGTCCCAGCGCGGCACGTACTCGGCCGACCCGGCACTCACCTGCCGCAACATCGACGAGTTCAACGCGCGCGCGACCGGACTCGTCTACGACGCACCGTCCACCGAGCGCGAGCACGTCGCGGCCACGAAGGCCTGCCGCGAGAAACTGGCGGCGAGCGGGGCCGACCTCAGCGCCTACAACGACATCGAGAGCGCCGCCGACTACGCGGACCTGCGCACCACGCTGGGCCTGAAGGAATGGAACGTGTACGGCATCTCCTACGGCACCCAGCTGGCGCTCGTCTACATGCGCCTGCACCCCGACGGAATCCGATCGGTCGGCATCGACGGCATCCTGCCGCCGTCGACCGGAGGTTCGGCCGTGACATGGAGCGCCGCCAAACAGGGTTTCGACGGCGTGTTCAAGGCCTGCGCGGAGCAGCCCGACTGCAACCGCCGCTATCCGAACCTGTCGGCCACCTTCGAACGGCTCGTCCGTGAACTCGAAGCCGAGCCGGTCACCACCACGATCACACTCCCCGACAGCGAGAAGCAGGTGAAGGTCGTTCTGGACGGCGGGGCCCTGGTGAACTGGATGACCGCCGCCACCCACGTGGCCCCCCAGGTACCCGCGGCCCTCGACGAGCTGGCCAACGGCAAACCCCAGCGGATCGCCGAGCAGTGGGCGAGCGGCAAGTACAGCCCCCAGGCCATCGGCCGGCTGTCCCACGGTCTCGTCTACGGCGTCTTCTGCAGCGAGTGGACCCCGTACGAGACCCAGGCCGAAGCGCTGGCCGCAGGCAAGAAAGCCTACCCGTCGTTCCCCGAGTCGGTACAGGCCCAGGCCCCGCTGCTCACCTTCCTCCGCCCGGACTGCGACGTCTGGGACATCCCCGCGGCGCCCCGCTCCATCCGTGACGTCACGAAGAGCGACATCCCTACCCTCGCACTCTCGGGCGGGTTCGACGGCCAGACCGCAGCGGCCAACGGCCCGTACGTGGCCCGCACCCTGCCCAACGCCACCGTCGTCACGATCCCCTACGAAGCACACGTGGTCTTCGCGACGTCGAAGTGCGCCCAATCCATCGCGGTCTCGTTCTTCGACACCCCCACGGCCCCGAACACCGACTGCCTCAGGGACCTCAAGCCCCCGAAGTTCGAGATAGCCCCGTGACGGCACCTGGCCCACATGACGCGGCGGGGTATACGACGGAGGCCCCCCACTCACCGAGCGGGGGACCTCCGTGGGACATGAGCAGCCGCTACCTCACGGGTGCGGCAGCCTCGCCCCGTAGACGGCGTGGTACGCGGCCAGCCGTTCGGACTGCTCGTCCATCATCCGGAGCAGGTCGTAGGCGACGGCCGAAGTACCCGGTGCCTCGAATGCCGCGAACTCCTCGTAGAGGAGCCAGGCGGCCTCACGCGCCACGTCCAGACAGGCATCGGCGATGTCGTCCTGCTCGCCGCACACCAGAGCGGTCATGATCCGCAGCAGATCGTGACGCATTCCGACAGGAGGACGCCCGGCCAGGGCGGCGACCACGAGATGTGTCGTCGCCACGGCCGGCTCCATCAGGTTCGACTGGATGTAGGCGTGGTTCTCAGCCCATTCGTCACTGAGCCTCCCGGGGTTCTGCTCAAGCAGCCCGATGAGAATGTCGGGAATGTGCTCGGCTGAGATGGTCCTGGTGACCGAGCAGCCACACTCCATGCCTGCCCAGTCGTGCAGTCCCGCTTCGATCCGAACCAGTTCCAGTGATTTCATTCCGCACCGTCCGAGAGAATCCTGCCGAAGTCCCAGGGCGACTTCTCCTTGGTCTTCGGGTTCGTTCCTACATGCTTGATGCCCTCGATGAACTGGCCGGGAGAGTAATCGGCCTGGCACCTCGGACACACCGGCTTGAGTGACAGGGCGAACTTGCCTGCCTCATCCTTGGCGACCGAGTAGGCGTTCGTGAAGACTACATGGGTGGCGTCACCACCGAGTGCGCGTACGACGTTGCCCTCGGCACAGTACGACCTACCCGGCGCGAAGCCGCCGGAACTGGCGAGCGCCCGCTCTCCGGTCAGCGTATTGATACCCCCGACGTAGGTCTTGTTCATGTTGGCCTTGACCCAGTTGTTGGGCGCGCTGGCGAAGTCGAGCGCGAAACCGGGCACCATGTCCTGGAGTTTGCTCAAATCCGTGGCGAGGTCCCCCGTCGGCCCGGGCGGCAGGACGGAGACCGGCGGCTTCCATGTCTTGTTGCCGTTTCCGCGGGGGGTCACCTTCGAGCTGGGGAACCAGGTACGCGGGGCCTGCTTCACAGCCGCGGGTGCCTTGGTCGCGAATGCGGCCCCCTTCGAAGCGGCGTTCATCGCCATGCCCGCACCCGGAAGGATGGGCATCAACGCCTTGGTGACGTGGTAGGAGATCTTGTACGCGTAACTGTTGGAGGGCGGGCCCGCGATGTCCTTCAGTGCGCCGGTGGCACTGAACAGCGGGTTCGAGCGCTCACGATCGCGTTTGATCGCATTGGCCTCCTCCCAGTCCCCGGTGAGCCGGTTCCAGCCCTCCCTCGTTTCCGAGAACCAGTCCACGGTTCCGTGGTAGGCCCCCTTGATCGCGTCGGTGAAGCCCTTCTTGATACCGCCCCAGCTCCAGAGTCCCGAGGGATCGCTCCGGAAGACCGGGTTGTTGTTCGCGTAGGCGTACCCGTTCATCTGGAGCGGGTCGGTGATCTCGACGATCGGGTCGGCGCTGATGAAGCGGCCGTTGACCGACTCGTACTCGCGGGCGCCCACGTGGGTCAGGCCCGTGCTGCTGTCGCCGTTCCCGGAACCGAGGAAGGTGCGGCTGCCGGGCCAGTTGGTGGCCATGGCGCCGCGCTGGTTGCCGTACGGGTCGAACTTGCGGCGGGAGACCGCCTGGCCGGCCTTCTGTGCGATCGCGACGGTGGCGGTGTTGTGGTGGTCGGCTAGCAGGACCGCCAGCACGTGGCCGGTGTTCTTGCCGCCGGTCCGGCGGGTGGTGGTGACGCCGCCGGGGCCGCTGTAGTAGCGGATGGCGTCGACAGCCTGGCCGGCCTTGTTGACGGTGAACTCGGCTTCGCCGAGGTAGAGCGTCCGGCTGGAGCCGGTCTCCTCGATGAGGCGGTTGCCTTCGGCGTCGTGGATGTAGGTGGTGGTGTTGTCGGCGAAGGTCCACTGCTGCGCGACCGCGTTCGTGGCGCAGGCGAAGATGTGGAGGTCGTTGCCGTCGGCGGGGTTGTCGTTGGGAACGGTCAGGCAGGCGTTGGCCGCCGCATTGTACAGCGTCTTGTCGCCGGCCCGGTAGGTGAACTTCTGTTTGGCGCTACCGTCACAGGTGGACAGGCGGGCGTACAGGCCGTCGGCGGTCAGGCACTTGTCCAGAGCGCGGACGGTGTCGCCGGTCAGACGCCACTGCTGCGCACGGGTTTCGTTGCAGGGGTACAGCTGGACGGCGGTGCCGTCCGCGTTGGAGCCCTCGGCGACGTCGAGGCACTTGCCGGCCATGCCGGTGACCGCGACGGCGCCGATGCCCGGGCTGTTGGCGGAGACGAGCTTGTTGCGCCGGTCCCATTCCAGGGTCTGGGTGTCGGCGCCGATCTTTCGGGTCTTGGTGTTGCCCGTGGAGTCGTAGGTGTACGAGGACTGCGAGGTGGTGGTGCCCCCCGCCGTCCGGATCGTCTTGTCCGTCCTCGTGAGCGCGTGCGGCTTGGTCCTGACCGGCGGCTGGCCGCCCACCGAGGTCTCGACGCCGTAGCCGTAGGTCGTCTCGTCGTCGAGCGCCGGGTTCACCAGGTCGTGGTCGACGAGCTTGGTGCGGTTGCCGATGCTGTCGAACCGGTACGACTGCCAGTAGCCGTCGCCATCCGGGCCGGCGGTGACGTCGTTCACGGACGGTCCGCTGCACGCCTCCGTCTTGCCCGTCCACGCCTCCGTCAGCTGCCCCATCGCGTCGTAGGCGAAGCACTGCCGGTCAATCTTCCCGCCCGGCTGGGTGTCCGTGATGGACGTCGGGTTGCCGAGGACGTCGTACGCGTAGGAGACGGCGGAGATGCGGTTCGGAGCGGACGTCTCGCGGTCGCTGATGGACTCCTTGAGGCGCCCCGTGTTGTGGTCGAAGCTGCTGGTGGTCCACACCCGGTTCGGGGCGTTGCCCGAGGCCGTGCGCAGTACGGCGCCGAACGGGCTGTAGACCGTGTCGGCCGTGTACCAGGACAGGCCGGACCTGGTCACCAGCGAGCCGTCGCCGTTGTAGCGGTTGATCAGCTTCTCGGCCGCGAGACCGCCCGGGGTGGCGGGCACGGTCGTCGACTGCACCTGACCCGTGGGGGTGTAGGCGGTGGTGTAGGCGTAGATGCCCGCCAGGCCCTTGGTGGCCGGGGCATCGGGGATGGTGACCTTGCTCCCGGTGGGGCGGTACTCCTTGTCGTATCCGGTGAACTCCGAGGTGAGGATGAGCCCGTTGGTGTGGCGGGTCGAGGAGACCGGATGCCCCTTGGCACCCGGCAGCGTGTCGTAGGCCCACGTCGCCACCAGCGGACCGTCGGCAGCGTCCTCTCGGGTGGCCGTCCGACGACCGAGCACGTCGAACTCGGTGAAGGTCTTGCGCCCGGCCGAGTCCTCGGTCCACACCTGCTGGTCGAGGTCGTTGTATCCGTACTGGGCCTTGCCCGTGTCCGGGTCCTCCACACCGGTCATCCGGCCGCGGCCGTCGTAGGAGTACGTCCACTTATTGCCGACGGGGTCGGCGACCTTGGCCAGCTGCCCGCGCACGTCGTACTCGTACGTCGTGTTGTTCCACGTCGTGAGGTCGGCCGCGGTGTAGTGCTGGATCAGCGAGGTGCGACCCGAGGCGTCCGTCCAGGTCTTGGACGCGCGGCTGCCCTTGAGGGGGGCCGAGCCGTCGGCCGACATCCCCGTGCGGGTCAGGGTCCAGTCGCCCTCGTAGCGCGTGACGGTCGAGTGCTGGGCCACGTCCTCGAAGAGGGTGGTGGAGCGCACAACCCGGCCGAGACCGTCGAAGGCGGCCTTCGTCGAGTTGGGGACGTGGAACACGGTCTCCGGCACGAAGATCTTCGTGTCCGGCTCACCCTCGGCGAAGTAGCCGTTGTTGGTCTGGCTGACCGTGCCGTTCGCGCTGTACAGCGTGTCGGAGACGATGCGGCCGCCACCCAGCGCCTCGGCCTGCGTCTGGCGCGGGCGCATGAGGCCGTCGTAGATCTCGACGGAACTCCGGTACGTGCCGTTGTCACGCAGCGAGCGGGAGACGACGGTCGGCGCCGTGTGTTCGGCGATCTGGTACTCGAACGTCTGCCGGGCCTTGTCGGTGGCCGGGTTCTGCGAAGCCGTCCACACGGCGGTGGCGCGGCCCAGCGCGTCGTATCCCTGGGTGACCTTACGGCCGTTGGGGTCGGTGCTCTCCAGCGCGGTGCCACGCCCGGGATCCACCGAGGTGGTGACCGTGTGGCCCGCGGCATTGGTCATCGTGAGGGTGAACGGGGAGCCGGTGGCCGGAGCGAAGGAAACGCTGGTCGTGTGACCCGCGGGGTTGACGGACGTGACGGGACGGCCGAGCGCGTCGTACTCGGTGCGCTGCGCGGTGACCCAGCCGGTACCGGCCGCGTCATTGCTGTCGACCTGCCGGGGCAGTCCCTTGACGGGTGCGGTGCCGAAGGCGTTCAGCGCGTCGTAGGAGACACGGCTGTCCGAGATCAGCGCCCCGGTGCTCGCCTGGGCGCAGTCGCCGGAGGTGGTCCGCTCCCGCTGGGGAAGACCGATCAGGTGTTTGGCGGTGTTGTGGACATAGGTCATCGACGTACACGTCTGGTCCGTGGTGGCCCATCCGCCGCTGCCGTTGGGCGCGATGACCTCGCGCTGGCTGTTGAGGACCAGCCCGTCAGAGGTGTCGAAGGTGACGCGGGAGCGCACCGTACGGGTCGTACCGGTGCTGATCGCCTCGATCTTGTCGGTGCGCGAGCTGCTGGTGCGGTAGGACTCAAGCGCCGTGGTGCCGTCTCGGGGACGGGAACCCGTCTTCTGGCTCCACGGCCAGACGAGGTCACGCGTGGCGACCGCTCCATCGGCCTTGGTGTACTGGATGACCTCGGCCTGTGTGCCCTGGTACGGGAGGAGGTCCTCGCCGAGCTCCTCCGTACCGGTGGAGTCCTTGACGGTTATCTTGGCGCGGCCGGCGTCACCGGACATGCCGCGGAAGTACCGGGTGCGGCTCTGGGATTCTTCCGTGGCGTCGGGCTTGCCCGCATTGGCGGTCACCCCGCGCTTCGTCACGACGGATGCGTAGCCGCGCCACTGGTTGTAGGTGCGCAGCTCGGGCTTGGTGAACGCGTCGTCGTCCTTGGCCCAGGCGGCGCCGCCCTCGTAGGTGTAGGTGGTGTTGACGTCGGGCTGGCGGGCGACGCGGTCCTTCTCGACGATCTTGTCGACGACGTACTTGTTGAACCACTCCAGCGGCGGCTTCTCCAGCTCCGGGTCGGGCGACCAGTGGTTGGGGAAGCAGCGGCCGGTGTTCTCCTCCGGCTTCGGATGGGTGGTGCCCACCGGGCAGGGGTCGGAGTAGTCGACGTAGGTCTCGCCGCCGGTCTCGTTGCGGACGGTCTCCACGCGGAGGCGGTCGAAGTCCGGGGTCGCGTCGTTGGCGCTCTTCGCGACACGGTTGGGCATGTCCTGGACATTCGCCAGGAAGGACACCGGCGGCAGGGTGATGCCGACCTGGTTGCCGTTGGTGTCCCGCTCCGTCCCGTAGCCGGTGCGCGTGATCGACTCCAGCCACAGTGGCGGGTGCGTGTCGGTGCGCTGCTTCGGGAACGACTGGGTCAGCGACCACTGGTCGATTTTGGACAGTGCCGTCGAGCCCTTGGTGCGCTGGCCGTAGGTGGTGACGGCAGTCAGTCGCTTGCGGGTCCAGAACGTCGGCGCGCCGACGTAGCAGTCCTTCGCGTCCACCTTGCAGTGCAGCGTGGACGGAGTGTCCCACCAGGGCTGCTTGTCACCGTAGTTCTTGGAGTCGAACTCGGTGTCGGTGCACTTGGCGGAGCCTTCCTTGATGCAGCGCTCGTCGACAGTGAACTGGACCTTGGCGGCCGGGGCACCGGAGAGGTTGTCCGCACGCAGGCCGTAGAGGATCTGGGTGGGGTGGCCGCCACGGTGGTAGGCGACCTTCTCCTTGAACTTCTCGTTCTTGGCGTAGTGGTTGGTCTCCTTGGCCCAGTCGATGACCATCGCGTTGCCGTGGACGTCCTCGACGTAGTCGAGGTTCCACCGCCAGGCCTGGGCGCAGGAGGACGCCGCGTACGTGCTCTGATGGCACGGCTCGCCGGGGTGGTTGCCGAACACTGGGACGGTGAGGACGGAGTCGGTCACCTGCCGGCTACCGGCGCCGTCGACGTCGTGGCGGCCGAAGAAGTAGCGGGTTCCGTTGCGGGTGGTGACGACCCAGTACTCGCCGTCCTTCGCGCCGTTGGTGACGCCGGCGTCCGTCTTCCGCTCGACGCGCGAACCGTCGTCCCGGGCAGGGATCCACCGGCCGCTCGCCACGTCGTGGACGAGCTCGACCGTCGAGCCGCCGAGCGACATCACGACGCTGTCGCCGGCCCAGCAGAGGTCGCCCTTCTTCTTGTCCGTGGCGTTGTCGTTGTTCGGCTTGCTCGGGACGGCGCCGCGGTCGTCGTTGCACGACCGGTAGCGGCGCTCGATGAACCCGGGCTCGTACTCCCAGCCGTCGCCGATCCACGAGGCCTGGCTGTTGGTCGCGGACGTCTTGCCGTCCACGGCCTGCGAGGAGTAGGCGAGGGCGATCTGCGGCGCCGGCCCTGCCGGGGAGGCCGGCACGCTCAGCGGATGGGTCCAGGAGAAGCCGCCGCTGCTGCCGCCCGCGGCCCAGCTACCCGTGTTGGCCAGCGAGGTCGCCTTGTACGTGCCGCCCGCGCCGGAGGCGGAATCCGTGGCGGCGAGGACCGTCGGCCCGCCGCCGCCGGTGAGGGCCATGGTGCGCAGGCCCTGACCGGGCGCAGTGGCCGGGTCGACGGTGGCGCGGACGGTGCGGGTGGCCAGATCGTTGGTGCTGGGTACGTCCTTGGCCGTGGTGCACTCGGGCAGATGCGGGGTGGTGAGGAAGCACTCGGGGAGCTGCTTGATCTCCAGCCGGGTGGCCCACTCGGTGCCGTAGAGGTCCTCGAACTGCTTGTAGTCGAGCTGCACGTCGACCGGGGTCGAGCCCTCGGCCGGCGGCGTGACCTTGATGATCGCGCCGTCGATGCTGACCGCCTCGGTGGCGGTACGCGACTCGACCGCCACGGCCCACGTACCCGACGGGGCGGGCGGAGTGGGGTTGGACTCGGTCGGCGACGCCTTGCCGATGCTCACCGGCAGCGTGCCGGCCTGGATCAGCTGCTCGCCGCTGAGTGCGACGTTCGCCGAGCCGCCCACCGGCGGCGTGACCTTCGACGGCTCGAACTCGGCCGGAGGCTGCAGCGGCGCCCCGGACCAGCCTTCCAGCTTGGCTGCCTCGACCTTGTCGAGTTTGGCCTTGATGTCCTCCTGGAGCTCCGGCAGTTGGACGCCGGTTCGGTCTCCGGGCGGTGCTGCCCACGCTTGATTGGGCAGGAGAGATGCGACCAGCATCACGGAGACAGTGATGCCTGTGCGCCCGGCAAGGCCCATGCGTCTCGCACGGACCTTCCTGATTCCGGGCAGGCGAAGACTGCCGGCCGACAACGGCGACATGTGAACCCCCCACGTTCTGCCACCGCGTCAAAGACGCGCCACTGGCAGGAAACTGACAACTAGCCAGGTGATTCTGTGGTTCGTCGCGACCTGTGCGCCACTTTCAAAATCCCCGTGTGGGCTTAATCACCTTACGGTCCGCACACACTGGGGCAATCTCCCCATATGCGTCGGCGGAAGTGGCTGGGAGGTGTGCCTTGAGGCGTGACGATCGGCGCGAAATAGCTCATGCTCAGCTCGCGCGTTCATCGCGTGACAGGTGAGCGGGGAGTGGACCCTTCACCTCCTGGGCCCCGATGGGCCGAATCACGAGTGAGTACCGAGGGCTTTGGAAGTGTGTGCCCGCGGGGGGAGAGAACAGAAGACATGACTGCCAACGAATCCGTGGACTCCAGTCCACCGACAACTCTGGCGAGCAATGAAGTTGCAGAGCCAAAGCCGGGGTCGGAGCCAGGGCGAGTGCCAGGGCCGGGGCGCGCGTGGTACCGGCGCCGCAGGGTCATGGGCGGCCTCGCCGCCCTGCTGGCGGCTGCGGTCGCTGTGCCGGTGGGTGTGCAGCTGTCCGGAGGTGAGACGTCGAAGGGCCGGACTCCCGGTGGGGAGAGTGGCCCGGTGACGGCGTCGCAGGCACGGAAGGCGGCTGCCGAGTCCGGCAAGGACGTCGAGGTCACGGCTGATCGCTCGGCGAACACGACGACGTGGGCGCAGCCGGACGGTCTGTTTCGGATGCAGGTCTCCAGCTCGGCGGTCCGGGCCGCGGTCGGCGGCGAGTGGAAGCCCGTCGACACGGATCTGGTGCGTGTGGAGGGCGGGTTCGCGGCGAAGGCCGTGAACGGCGGTGTCGTCTTCAGTGCGGGTTCGCCTGGTGGTGAGCGGTCTTCGCGTGGTGTGGTGCGGTCCGCTTTGACGGTGGATGCGCCGGGTCAGGTGTGGACCGAGCTGGTGCGGCTGAACACCGATGGGCATGACATGACGGTGAGCTGGCCGGGTGTGCTGCCGGAGCCGGTGATCGACGGTCCGCGGGCGCTGTATGAGAGCGTGCGGCCGGGTATCGACCTGGTGATGACCGCGCGTGACGGCGGATATTCGCATGTACTGGTCGTGAAGGACAAGCAGGCCGCCGCCGATCCGCTCCTCGCGGAGATCAATTACCGCCTCGCCTCGCCGGATCTGCAATTCCAGCTGGACGCCGAGTCCGGTGCCCTGTCGGCGCGCGACGCGCAGGGCGAGGAAGTGGCGGGTTCGCCGTCCCCGCTGATGTGGGACTCCTCGGGCAAGGTCGCCACCACCGACGACGCCCCGGCGTGGAAGCCGTCGGCGGTCGCGAAGGACCACCCCACCCTCGCGCTGCCCGGCCTCGCCGGCGCCGAGCGCGCGCGTCTTGCCGTCGCCGCGGCCTCGTTGAAGGACGGGACACTGTCCTTGAAGGCGGACCGCGGGCTGCTGGACGCGGCGGACACGGTGTATCCGGTGTTCGTGGACCCCTCGTTCAAGGGCCGTAAGCACGCCTGGTCGCTGCTCTACAAGACGGCCGGCGGAACGAGTTTCTACAACGGCCAGAATTACAATGCGTCGGGTACGAACGAGGCCCGTGTCGGCTACGAGTCGGATTCCGGCGGCACGTCGCGTTCGGTGTTCAACTTCGAATTCGGCAGTCAACTCCACGGGGCGGGTATCATCTCGGCGAAGGTCCGTGCGCTGCAGACGTATTCGTGGTCGTGCGGGACGAAGGCGATGGACATCTATTCCACGCCGTTCGTGACCTCCTCAAGCACGTGGAACAACACGACGGGCTGGTGGGGCAAGAAGGTCGCCTCGGAAGGCTCCGGCTACGGCTACAACTCCACCTGCCCTGACAACTGGATCGCCCCCGACATCAAGGGCCTGGTCTCCGAGGCCGCGAACGGCCGCTGGGGTGCGCTGTCGCTGGGGTTCAAGGCGCCGAGCGAGTCGGACTCGTTCTACTGGAAGAAGTTCATCGCCAACGGTGAGAGCGCCCCCTATATCGAGGTCACCTACAACACCCCGCCCGACATCCCTGTCGCCTCGAACATGAACACCTCCCCCGGGGGTCCGTGCCTGACCAGCGGAACGGGGACGAGCATCGGCAAGACGGACGTGTCGTTCCAGGCCAAGGGCATCGACCGGGACGGCAACCTCAAGCAGGTCCAGATCGAGGTCTGGGACGCGGCGTCGGGGACGAAGGTCCTGGACGAGTGGATGTGGCCCAACAGCGACGGCGTCGTCACCAAGTCCGTCCCCCACGCCTCCTTCACCTCCGGCCGCAAGTACTTCTGGCTCTCGCGGACCAACGACTGGGACGGCTCCTGGTCCCAGGGCTCGGGACCCGCGGACTCCGGCGGCGGCGGATGGTGCACCTTCACCATCGACCACACCGCCCCCGCCAACCCGGCCGTGCGCTCCTCGCACTTCCCGCCGCCCGGCCCCGACGGCGCCGAGTGGTCGCTGGCCCCGGCGAGCACCCCCGACCAGTGGATCGAGATCCTCGGCAACGGCACCCCCGCCGCCGACATCCGCGAGTACCAGTGGAGCCTCAACCACCCCCTCTACGACCAGAAGACCACCCCCTGGCAGAACGACCTCGCCTCCATCAAGCTTCAGGTCGACACCGCCGGACCGAACGTCCTCTACGTCCGGACGGTGAACAAGGCCGGCAACATCTCCGTGCCGACCGAGTACCTCTTCTACGTCCGCCCCCGCCCCGGCACCGACAAGCCCGGTGACGTCACCGGCGACGGCTTCCCCGACCTGCTGGGCGTCGACAAGGACGGCAACCTGCGCACCTACGGCGGCGACCGCCTGGGCGACACCGATGCCTTCATCCCCGGCGCCGTCGAGAACGGCAAGCCCGTCGCGGCCGGCCACTTCAAGGACGCGGCCGGAACCACGCCCGCACTGATCGGGCACGCCGCCGACTGGCACCCCGGCGACGGCCTGACCGACCTGATCGCCCGCATGCCCGACGGCAAGCTCTACATCTACCCCGGCACCGGAACCGGACAGTTCGACGCCGGCCGCCGCATGGAGATGCAGATGCCGCTCTCCGCACCTGACCCGGCCGCCTTCCGGCAGATCGTGGTGGTCGAGGACTTCGACGGCGACGGACTCGGCGACATGTTCGCCCTCGACGCCGACGGATTCTGGGTGTTCTCCGGCTACACCGGCTCCAGCTTCACCTCCTACAAGAAGCTCGCCACCGGATGGGCCGCCCGCGACATCGTCGGCGTCCGCGACGTCTCCGGAGACCAGGTCCCCGACCTGATCTTCCGCGACAACTCCAACGCCAACCGCGGTCTGGCCCTGCGCAAGGGCAAGCCCGGCGCGAACGGCGGAGCCGACGTGATGTCCCTGGCCACCCAGGCCGGCTCCGAAGGAGCCACCGACCTCACCTACGCCACCACCGGCTGGGGCCGCACCGCACTGCCCACCCTCCTCGGCACCGCCGACGCCACCGGTGACGGCATCCCCGACATCTGGGCCGTCGGCACCGACGGCAACCAGTGGCTCTTCCAAGGCGGCACCGGCACCGTCGGCACAGTCTCCGGACGCGACGAAGACGGCTGGAACACCTTCCTCACCATCGGATAACCCACCACCGCACCACACGAGCACAGCACAGTTGCCCTCCCCGGATGCCCGGGGAGGGCAACTGCCCGTTTTCGATCAAGGCTGGCAGCCCACCATGTGGCTACGGCGGTGCGGTTCCGGTCCACATACCTTGACACCCAGACGCCCGGCACCGGACCGGACACCGCCCTGGGCAGGGGCGCGGCGAGTGCCATGCGCCTGCCCGGGGCGGCGGCAACCGTGCGTCCGTTTAGTCCTCGGGGTCAGGACGGGTCGCCGTACTGGAGGCCGCGTCCGTTGGTGCCGACGTATACGCGGCCGAAGGTGTCGGGGTCGCCAGTGATGACGCCGACGCCGCCGATGCTGCCCCACTGGTGGGCGTCGTCGTTGACGCGGAGCCAGGTGGCGCCCCCGTCGGTGGAGCGGAAGACCCCGGTGGTGTCCTTGACGGTGCCGATCAGGTAGAGGGCCTGGTAGGAGGCGCCCGGTGCGGCCTTGCCGAAGCCGAGGGCGGAGGCGGACTTCACCGTGGTGAGCCGGGTGAAGGTGCGGCCGCCGTCGGTGGAGTGCAGCAGCCCCTGTCCCCCGCCGGCGACCCACAGGTCTCCCGCGACGCCGGGGACGGCGGTGAGGCGGCCGGAGGGCAGGTTGCCGGCGCGGGCGGTGAAGGTCGCGCCCCCGTCCGTGCTGGCGTAGAGCGTGCCGCCGGCGAGCGAGTAGAAGGTCTTCGCCGAGGAGCGGTCGGCGACCACCACGGCGTCGTTGCCCAGGCCGAGGACCTTGGTCCAGCTCGCGCCCTTGTCGGTCGAGCGGTACGGGGCCTGGCCGGCCTCGGTCCAGACGATGGCGGAGCCGTCCGCCGCGAGCGCGACATGCCCGTCCTGGGCGCCGGCCACCGGCTCTGACGTGAAGCCCTTCCAGCTGTTGCCGCCGTCGGTGGAGTAGGCGCCGTCCTGCGCGCCGCCGCGGCCGACGCGGACCATCACCGAGGGGTTGGACTGGGCGAAATCGATGTCGGTGCTGTTGGTCATCATCGGGTCCTTCAGCCGCCCGGCGGGCACCGCGGTCAGGGAGTCGTGGCGGAAACCGCCCTGGTCGCCCATGGCGGTGACGACGGTGGCGCCGCCGGGCGGGGCGATCGCGTCCATCAGCGCGGTCTCCTCCAGTCCGCGCGCGCCCGCGGTCCAGTGGCTGGTGCCGCCGCTGTCGGTGGCGGTGGCGTCCTTGCTGCGCCAGATGCCGTTGCCGGTGCCGTACAGCACGTGCCCGGAGTCGAAGGGGTCGATGGCCAGGGCGGTCATCCAGTGCCCGGTGTGGGTGCCGACGTAGGGAGCGGCGGAAGCGTCCCGGACCGCCTTGCCGGCCAGCGCCTTCCAGGTCGTGCCGCCGTCGGTGGTGCGGTACACCTCGTCCTCGGGCCACCAGCGGTCGAGGGTGGTGACCATCACGGTGGACGGCTTCTGCGGGTCGACGGCCAGGCCGGAGAACCCGTAGCCGCCCTGCGACGGGGAGATGTTCCTCCACGCCCCGCCGGCCGGCGTGTGCTTCCACACCGAGCCCGCCGTCACGCCGTTGGGTCCCAGGTTGTCGGTGTACGTCAGGTACAGCGAGCCGTCACCGGAGAGCACGCCGTGCTGCGGCATCTGCCCGGTGGGCTGCCCGGGGACGGCCTGCCAGGTGGCGCCGCCGTCGGTGGAGCGGTACAGGGAGGCCGACCGGTCGGCGACGCCGACGTAGATCGTCCTGCTGCCGGCCGGGCCGTACGTCACGAAGGAGATGCCCGCGCCGCTGCCCGCCCCGTCCTTGACCGGGAACGAGGAGACCTGCCGCCATGTCACCCCGTGGTCGGTGCTGCGCCACAGGCCGTTCTTACGGCTGCCGAGGAGCAGGGTGCCGGGGCTCGCGGGGTCGATCGCCAGTCGCTCCCCCGCCCCGCGGCCGTCCTCGTTGCCGCCCAGCTTGAAGGGCAGGTCGGTGCGCTGGAAGGTACGGCCCCGGTCGGTGGAGCGCAGGATGGCGCCGTTGCCGGCCCATTCGTTGGTGTAGGTGCCCGCCGCGAGGTAGAGCCGGTCGGGTGCGACGGGGTCGGTGGCCACCGCGTCGATACCCAGCAGGTTCCAGTCCTTCTCGCCGACCCAGTCCGTCAGCGGGATCCACTGCTCGGCGGCGGTGTCCCAGCGGTAGGCGCCGCCCATGTCGGTACGCGCGTACAGCAGCCCCTTCTCACGGGGGTTGAACACCAGCCCCGTGACGTAACCGCCGCCCACCACCTGGGCGTTCCGCCACGTGTACGGGCCGGCCGCGGCCGACTGGGCGGCGGGCGCCTTCACCAGCTTCCACTGCTGGTTGGTGCTGCCCCTGCCCGGATACTGGATGATCGCCGCGCCCTGCGCCGTGGAACCGCCGGAGACGTCCAGGACCAGGCCGCTCGCGCGGGAGGTGAGGGTGACGGCCTCGGAACCGCTCACCGCGTCGATCCGCCACTCCTGGGCAGCGGATGAGCTGTCGGTCTGCTGCTCGGCGGCGGCCCGCTGGGTGGTCGAATCGCCCGCTGTGCCCAGCACCTTGCCGCTGTTGCGGTTCACCAGCTCGTAGTAGCCGCCGCTGGTGGACCTCAGCCGCCACTGCTGGTTGGCGGTGTTGTGGTCGGTCCACTGCTGGACACGGGTGCCGTCGGCGGTGGAGAAGCCGTCGACGTCCAGCACCTTGCCGCTGCGCACCGAGACCAGCCGGTAGTAGGCACTGTCGTCGACCGTCGTGGCCTGCGAGTCCTCCTGCACGAACAGGAAGTACGGCACGAGGACGGCGGGCACACCGAGCAGCAGACCGGTGGCGCTCCAGCGACGGCGGTGACGCCCGCGGGGCCCGCCGTTCATGGGGTTCTTCATCGGGGGATGTTCTCCTTGCGTATCACCGTGGATCGGGCCGGTCACCGCTGCAGGGTGAGGACGCCCGGCCGGTACGGCAGTCGGTCGTAGGGGCCGCCCGCGTCGGGGGACTTGCCCTGGTAGAGGAACTGCAGGTTGCAGGGGTCGACGGTCATGGTCTGGTCGGGGTTGGTGCGGACCAGGTCGCCGTGGCTGATGTCGTTGGTCCAGGTGGCCCCGCTGTTGGCCCTGCCGGCGAAGGGGTTGCTCTCGGTGGCGGCCTGCGGGGTCCACGAACCGTTCAGGCTGGAGGCCGTGAACGAGCGGAAGTAGCGCTGCTCGTTCGCACCCCGGGCCTCAACGATCATGAGGTACTGGTTCTGGCCCTGGACCTTGTAGACCTGCGGCGCCTCGAAGAGGTTCTTCACCGTGTCGCTCATGACCGTCGTGTACGAGGAGCCGAAGTTGCCCGGGAAGTTCCCGATCGGCATGCTCGCCCGGTAGATCTTGCCGTTGTCACCGGCGAAGAACAGGTACATGTTCTGGTCGTCGGCGATCAGGGTCTGGTCGATCGGGCCGGTGGAGGAGTTGTCGGCGCCGGGGAGGCTGCCGGTGAACAGCGGCTGCGGCGCGGACCAGCCGTTGGGGTTGGCGGGGTCGCTCGACAAGCGGTAGCTGAAGGGCGACGCGCCCCACTGGTACGCCAGCACCCAGATCTTCTTCGGCGCGAAGTAGAACAGCGTGGGCGCCACCGCGTTCTGGTTCATCCCGGTCTGGCCGGCCGACCCCATGTCCGACCAGTTCGTGAAGGGGCTGAACGCCATCGACCCGTACGAGGCTCCCCCCGCGCTCGACGCGTAGACCAGGTGCTTGCCGTTGTGCGTCACGTGGGTGAAGTCCTTCACCGCGGCCCACCCGTTCGACGGCTGCGCGAGGGCACCCGTCGAGCTCCACTTGTACGTCGAGGGCAGAGCACACGTGCCGCCGCCGCCCGTCCCGGACGGGCCGGTCCACTTCTGGTTGTCGACGGACGCGCAGGAGTACAGCTGGATCTTGGTGCCGCTGGCGGTGGCCGCACCGACGGCGTCGAGGCACAGCCCGGACTGGACGCCGGTGATCGTGCCGTTGGTGTTGATCCTCCACTGCTGGTTGGCGCCGCCGTTGCAGTCCCAGACGACCACCGCTGTGCCGTTGCCGGTGCCCTTGGCCATGGCGTCCAGGCACTTGTTGCCGTGGATCATCAGCTGCTTGCCGGAAGTGTGGGTCCAGCGCTGGTTCGTCTGGCCGTTGCAGTCCGACAGCTGCGCCCGGGTGCCGTTGACCGGGGTGGGGCCGTTGATGTCGATGCAACGACCCGAGGGGATGCCCTTGATCTCCCCGGTCGCGGTTCCGGTTCCGCCGGATGTCCCACCTGTACCGGGGGCGGTCCGGAGAGCGTTCATGACGGCGGTGTACGCGGCCTTGGGGTTGCCGTTGTTGTCGAACAGCAGGGGGCTCTCGCCGCTGCGCCAGGAGTCGCTGTCACGGATGCCCCACACCGTGATGCCGGTGCACCGGGTCACGGACAGGCAGGCTCTGACCGCGTTGGCGTAGTGGGTGGGCGACGCCTGGGCGATGTCCAGCTCGGTGATCTGGACGTCAACGCCCAGGGCCGCGAAGTTGGACAAGGTGGTCTGGAAACTGGACGGTGGGCCGCCGGCCCCGAAGTGGGCCTGGAAGCCGACGCAGTCGATCGGCACGCCGCGGGACTTGAAGTCCCTGACCATGGTGTAGACGCCCTGGGTCTTGGCGTCCGACCAGTTCTCGATGTTGTAGTCGTTGTAGCAGAGCTTGGCCGAGGAGTCGGCCGCCCGGGCCGTGCGGAACGCTTCCTCGATGAAGCCGTCGCCCAGCACGTTCTGGAACACCGAGTCGCGGTGCTTGCCGCTGCCTCCGTCGGCGAAGGCCTCGTTGACCACGTCCCAGGCGTAGACCTTGCCCTTGAAGTGGGTCATCTCGGTGGTGATGTGGTGGTTCATCACGCTGCGCAGCGTGTTCGCGTCCCCGATGGAGCCGGCCCAGGACGGGAGCTGCGAGTGCCAGACCGCGGTGTGGCCGCGCACGCGCTGGCCCTGTGCCAGGGCGCGGTTGACGATCCGGTCGGCGGGGCCGAAGTTGAAGTTGCCGCGGGACGGTTCGATGGCGTCCCACTTCATCTCGTTCTCCGGGGTGATCATGTTGAACTCCCGGTCCGCGATCGCGGCGTACTTCGAGTCGCCGAGCCTGCCGGCGGCCACAGCGGTGCCGAAGTACCTGCCCGAGGGGGCCGCCTGCGTGCCCAGGGCGGCGGCTCCGGCGGAGCTGGGCAGCAGCGTCAGGACACCGGCCACCAGCGCCGCGGCCGACAGCCCTGTCACCACGGTTCGGCGGCGCCGGCCGAGCCGGTGCAGGCCCTTCATGATTCTTCCCGGGGGCCGCGGGTCGCCCCGGGTGCCGTGCTCGTGTCCGTAGCGGCCGGTACGGCCTGATCCGTCGCGGGTCGGATGCGGTGCGGGACGTGGGCCCGTTCCCGCCCACCGGTCGCCCGGGGGTCGTGGGTGTGTCGCGTCATCGGAGCGGCTTCCTTCAGGGGATACGTCAACGGGGAAAGTCGGGGGCCTGCCGTGCCGCCATGTCCAGGTGAGCGGCGGGGAAGGCACCCCCGCATATGGAGGGCGCCCGGCTCGCGGTCCCGTAACAAAAAAGTCGCGCCGTCCGGACGATTGCCCGGTGACGCATCTCGCGGGCGGAAAGCGTTGTGCCGAGCCCTGCCGTCCGGTCGTCCGTCCGGTCGTCCCCGGGGAATGGGCGCGCCGCCCTGGTCCTCAGTGAAGGTCTCCGGGTGCTCAAGGAGCGGTTCTCAAGCCCAGGGCCCGCGCATGACGAAGGAAGCCTGGCCGGCGAAGGCCCGAGTGCCGTCGGAGCCGTCGAGCCAGACGCCGCCGTCGCGGTGGCGGAGGACCGATCCGGGATAGTTGTGCGCGTGCAAGGTCACCGACCCGGCGACCGCCCCGGGGCGCGGACAGAACGTGGCGTCCTCACGGAAGAGCTCGCTGCCGTCGTTGGGGCTCAGCCGTAGCCGCAGGTCACGATGGCGCAGATAGCGGCCGTCCGCGGCGCGGAAGGTGACGCACCGTGTGTCGGCCAGCCCCCGGACGACGGAGAAGGTGACCCGCTGCCGGGTCTGCGCGCTGCTGGACGCCGAGACTGGGCCGAGCGCCGCGAAGTCGCCGGCATACGTGAGGTACAGGGAGGGCTCGTCCACGGACTCCAGCGACTGCGCGCCCAGCCGAACCATGCCCGCGACCGCGGACGGACTCACCGGGGACGGTGCCGCCGACGTGGTACTGCGCGACGGTGTCGGCGTGGGTTCGCCGACCGCGGGAGCGGCGGTGACGCCGGGCACCCGGTGCGCCGGTTCGGGCCAGGCCGCGTAGGTGGCGGTCCCGGCGATGAGTACGGCGCCGGTGGCGAGGCCCACCAGCGGATGAGCGGCGGTCACCGCGTAGAGCTTTCCGATCAGCGGGCCGTGGAGACTCCCTCCCGCCGTCGCCGCCGTGGCCGTGGCCGTGGCCGTGCCGACGGCGATGTGGGCCGTGGCCAGGCCGGCGGCGCCGGCCGCCGTACCCGACAGCAGGCCCTTGGCGGCCAGCGCGGCGACGAGCGTGGCCGGGACCGCCATCGGCGCGAGACTGAGGAGCAGCCGCTCGACCGGAACCCGTTCTGTCGTCATCGCCGCGCAGACCGGGCATCCGCGGATGTGCCGCGCGATCCGCTTGCGCCACACCGATGTACGGAGACCGTCCCAGCCGACGACGGTCTCGTCCAACCGCGGACAGCGCGGGTCGGCCTCCAGCGCGGCGACGATCGTCCGGCTCAGTTCCAGCTGCTCGCGCATGCGTTGCAGGCGCACGCCGACGTGCGCGACCGTGAGCCCCGTCGCGGCGGCGAGGTCGTCACGGCTCAGCGAGCCGGCGCCTTCCTGCCACCACAGCGACAGCAGCACCCGATGGTCCGGGTCGAGCCACCCGCCGGCTTCGACGACCCGGCGGCGCTCGTCCGACACATGCAAACGCAGGATCGTCACGTCCTCGTGTGCGGCGCCGGCGTCCGGTATCTGCTGTGCCTCGTCGATGACCGCGGTCCGGCCGGCGACGTCGCGTTGCCGGCGCCGGTGGGTACCGATCCGGCGGAGCGCGATCGACACCAGCCAGGACCGGAAGCTCTCCGGGGCACGCAGGGCAGGCAGGTCGCGCACCACGCGCAGCAGGGTTTCCTGGACGACGTCGTCGACGTCGGCATGTCCGCTCAGCGCTCGCCCGACGATGTTGTAGAGCAACGGCAGGTACGCGGCGATCAGCTCCTCGCGCGCACGATCGTCCCCGGCCTGCGCCGCGACGACCAGCCCCGCGTGGTCCGTATCGATGATTCCCATGGGCACCTTCCTCAACCGCGGCCGCATGCTCGCCTTCCTCGCCCGGGGCCGCATGCTCGCCGCGAAGGGCGTCAGCCGGCGCGGCTCCGGGTGCCTCCGCGAGCCGCCGTCCCGGACCGCGCCGGGAGGCTCCTGCGGGAGACGATCGGCTCGCACCGGCAAGCACCTGACTTCTCGTCCTGATCCCGGCCGGTCCCTACCGTGCCGGGGTGAACCCTCCCCAGACCGCTACGGAGCCGCCCGCGGTCTGCGTGTCGACGCGGTAGCTGTCGTCCTTGGCGTCGCGCACGCCGGTGGCGTGGTTGTACTGGCCGGCGAATACGTGCTGCCCGGTCGGCACGGTACGACCCGGTTTGAGGACCCAGCGGTAGACCAGTGCTCCGCCGGCCTCCTGAACGGTGACGGTGAAGTCCTCACTCGGCAGGGTGCGCCAGTTGCCGGTGTTCCGCACGCCGCCGGTCTGGGCGATACGCAGTTCCACGGTGAGTGAGGTGAGCGGCCGGGCGGTCTTGAGAGTGACGTTGCTCTGGGCCCAGTAGACGGTGCTGTGCGGGTCCACCTCGCCCACCGACGCCAGGGGCCCGTTCTGGACCCGGCTGCTGGGCAGCGGTGTGGGGCGCGGGCCGACCGGGGCGGTGGTGGTCGGAGTCGGGGCCGGGGCCGGCGGGGCGGGGGTGACCGGCGCGATGGGGGTGGTGGGGGTGGTGGGAGCCGACGGCGTCGCACGGGGAGGAATCGTCGGGGACGGGGTCGCGGGGGCGGTGGCGCTGTCCGACGGGGGCGGAGTCCGGGCGATGCCCGCGACCGCGAGACCACCGGTGGCCAGGGTGGCGGTGATGGCGAGGCCCGCGAGGGCGGCCTTGGGCCACGATCTGGCGGCGGACGGTGTGCGGTGGCGGACGGTGCTCTCGGCCGCGCCGCGTTCCAGCCGGGCCAGGATCCTGGCGCGATCGGGCCGGTGGGCCTCGGCGGCGTCGTGCAGCCGGCGGGTGATGTCCTCGTTCACCGGTTCCGCCTCCCCGCCACCAGGTCGCCGACCGCTCGCGCGCCAAGTATCCGTTCCAACTCGGCCATTCCCTTCGAGGTCTGGCTCTTGACCGTACCGACCGATATGCCCAGCGCGGCCGCGGTGTCCTTCTCCGACAGGTCGAAGGCGTGGCGCAGCACCACGCACGACCGCTTCCGGAACGGCAGCCGGGCGAGCGCCGTGCGTACGTCCAGTACGGCCGCCACGTCCGGCCCCTCTACCCGCTCCGGACCGCGGGACCAGAACAGCGCGATCCGGCGCCGCTCGCGCACGGCGCTGCGGATCCGTTCCCGCGCCATGTTGGCGACGACGCCGCGCGCGTAGGCGAGCGGGTGGTCGGCCTTGCGCAGCCGGTCCCAGCGCTGCCACAGGGCTACCAGGGCATCCGCGGCGAGGTCGTCGGCCGCGTCCGTCTCGCCGGTCAGGAGATGGGCGAGACGGGCCAGTTCGGCGTAGTGGCGTTCGAAGAAGTCGTGGAACTCCGCGGACGCGTCATGAAGGAGCATCTCCCCCGCTCGCCCTCTCCCTGCGGTGTGCGCTGCGGTGTGCGCGTTAACAATCAGCCGGAGCGTAACAGTGCCCGTCCCCGCGTCCGGGCAGTGGCCGACGCCGGGGGCGGAGCTGTGACGGTGGGTGGACGGCATGGTCAATGCCTGGCGAACTGGACGCGGGTCTGTTGCGCGACGTCCGGTCTCAGTGCGATGCCCTCGACGGTCAGTTGTTCTCCGTAGAGGTCGGTGACCCTGATCGCTCCGCCGCATCCGCCGCCGTCGGTGGAGAGGAAGTAGTTGTATTCGGTGCGGGGCAGCTTCCGCCAGCCGGTGGCGGTCCGGAGCTCAAGCACCGCCACCGGGTTCCGGTGCCCGATCACCTGGACGCCGCACCAGAAGCGGCTGGACCCGGTCTTGTACCGGAGGGAGAGCGCGTCGGGCGCCGCGGGGCTCAGCAGCGTCCAGGTGATGGGGATCCGGCCGAGTGCGGGGTTCGCGAGTTCGGCGAAGGCCTGTCGGCTGAGGTCGAGTTGCCCGGGTGCGCAGGGCAGGGGGCACTCGTTGACGATCCGCACCGTGATGGACTTCCCGTTGGCGGCGCGGACCAGCACGTACGCCCCGCACGCCCTGGCCGACTCGTAGTCGGTGTGGTTCATCGCCGCGATCATGAGATCACCGGACGGTCCGTACAGGCAGGCACCGTCGCCGTCACCCGCGGCGTAGGACGTCGCGACTCCCCGGTAGCTGACCGAGGGCTTGATCCGTCCGGGCGAAGCGGCTCCCGGTTCCGTGCGCGCCGGCCTGGAGGCGGAGGGCGTCGGGACACCGGTTGCTGACACCGGGGGCGGGCTGGTGACCGTCGGTCGCGTCGATGCGGTCGCGGCGCCGACCACCGCTGCCGACGGCCCTGCCGACGACACCGAACCGGACGGTACGTTCGTCGGGGCAGCCGCTACGGACGCCTCGGCGGGGATCCCGGCACCGGACCGGCTCCCGGGGAGGAGCGTGAGGGCCAGGCCGGCCAGCACACCGACGGCCGCCACCGCCACCGGAATGCCGACGGCCGCCCCGCGTCTGCTCCGCGGCCGCGGCCGCGGCCGCGGAGCACCGTGTTTCGTCGTCCTCATGCCCATCCGTTATGTCCATCCGTTCGGTAGATCGAGTCGGCCTCGCACTTCTCAGTGGCCGCCGCAGGCGAAAAGGTTGCCGCGCCGTGCCGGTCCGGTCCGGTCCGGTCCGGTACCGATGCCGCCGGGGCCGGGGCGGGCTCCGCGCACGGCCGCCCGCCTCGCCGCGGGGGCCTGGCCTCCACAGGCTGCGACCACTCATGTGATCGCGAACAAGCGAACAAATACACTCTCGCGAGCACTCATGAGACAGTCGTCGTGTCTGCGAAGCCCTGCGCCATCGGCCGGATCCCGGCAGCGGTCCCACCGTCGAAGCGCGGTCACTCGTAGGCGCTGAGCGGCTGCGATCCGCACTGGTACGACCGATGAGGGGGCCTTGAGTGGGAACTGCAAGCACCGAGCCGGAGTCCCGCCAGCCTGTGATGGCGGATGTGGCGCGGGTCGCCGGCGTGTCCCACCAGACCGTGTCCCGAGTGCTGAACGGCGCACCGCACGTCCGGCCCGACACCCGCGACCGGGTGCTCGCCGCCATCCGGGAGCTGGACTACCGCCCCAACTCGGCAGCCCGCGCGCTGGTCACCCGCCGCTCCCAGACCCTGGGCGTGGTCAGTTTCGGCAGCGCGCTCTACGGGCCCGCCTCGATGCTGGACGGGATCGAGCAGGCCGCGCGCAGTGCGGGGTACTTCGTCAGCGTCGCGAGCCTGCGTTCGCTCGACAGCCGCTCCGTACAGGAGGCGGTGGACCGGCTCCGCGACCAGGGCGTAGAGGGCATCGTCGTCATCGCGCCGCAGATCTCGGCGGTGAGCGCGGTGGCGAAGCTGTCCAGTGCGGTGCCGGTGGTCGCGGTCGGGTCGGGCAGCCAGTCCCGCGTGCCGATGGTCGCCGTCGACAACGAGTCGGGCGCGACGGCAGCCACCCGGCACCTGCTGGACCTCGGGCATGCCACGGTCCACCACGTCGCCGGCCCGTCCGGCTGGCTGGAGACCAAGACCCGGCAGGACGGCTGGCGCAAGGCGCTGGAGGCGCACGGCGCCGAGGTGCCGCCGGTACAGAGCGGCGACTGGAGCGCGCGGTCCGGGTACGAGGCCGGACTGCGGATCGCCGAGGATCCCCTGGTCACGGCGGTCTTCTGCGCCAACGACCACATGGCACTCGGTCTGCTCCGCGCGTTCCACGAGGCGGGACGGGCGATTCCCGGGGACATCAGCGTGGTCGGGTTCGACGACATTCCCGAAGCCGCGTACTTCGCCCCGCCGCTGACCACCGTGCGTCAGGACTTCGGTGAGCTGGGACGCCGCGCTCTTGAGCTGCTGGTGGAGGAGCTGACCGGCGTCGGCCACGCCCGCAGCCACGTGCTGATCTCGCCGGAGATGGTGCTGCGGCGCAGTGCCGGCCCGGTGGCGCGCCGATAGCCGGCCGCCCGCGGACGGCCCGGTCAAGATTGGGTAACGGCGTGACGGCCCTCTTGTCCCCGAAATTGTGAGCGCTAACAATCGCACTCAAGCGAGACGGCCCCGCTACCTCCCGTTCACACGGACGGCGCGGGCCGCACCGCCGTCCGCGCCAACGCCGCACCGGGTGCCTGTCACCCCCGGCGTTGCCTCCACCGCCTCCCGCGCCGGCCGGTCTGCCCGGTCGATCTACCCGCGGTCGATCTCCCCGCGGTCGATCCGTCGGCGCCGGGAGCGGCCTCCCCACCCGAGAGGAATCCCCAGATGTCCAAGAGAGCTGCGGCGGCCCTGGTCGCCGGCGCGATGGTCGCCGTTCTGTCCGCTTGCGGTTCCGGCGGCGGCTCGGCCGACGGCAAGGACTCCGGAGGTCGGCTCACCGTGGGCTTCTCCCAGGTCGGTGCGGAGAGCGGGTGGCGCACGGCCAACACCAAGTCCGTCCAGGACGCGGCCAAGAAGGCCGGGATCACGCTGAAGTTCTCCGACGCCCAGCAGAAGCAGGAGAACCAGATCAAGGCCATCCGCTCGTTCATCCAGCAGAAGGTGGACGTCATCGCCTTCTCGCCCGTGGTCGAGTCGGGCTGGGACACCGTACTCAAGGAGGCCAAGGCCGCCCGCATCCCGGTCGTTCTGACCGACCGCGCGGTGGACTCCGAGGACGAGTCGCTCTATGCCACCTTCCTCGGCTCGGACTTCGTCGAGGAGGGCAAGAAGGCCGGCGACTGGCTGGTGAAGGAGTACCAGGGCAAGAGCGACGCGGTGAACATCGTGGAGCTGCAGGGCACCACCGGCTCCGCCCCGGCCAACGACCGCAAGTCGGGCTTCGCCGACGTGATCAGGACGGACGGCAAGTTCAGGATCACGGCCTCTCAGACCGGCGACTTCACGCGCGCCAAGGGCAAGGAGGTCATGCAGGCCTTCCTGAAGTCCCAGCCGAGGATCGACGTGCTCTACGCGCACAACGACGACATGGCGCTCGGCGCCATCCAGGCCATCGAGGAAGCCGGGAAGAAGCCCGGCACCGACATCAAGATCATCTCGGTCGACGGTGTCAGGGACGCCTTCACCGCGATGAGCCAGGGCAAGATCAACGTCCTCGTCGAGTGCAACCCCCTGCTGGGCGACCAGCTGATGGACCTGGTCAAGAAGGTCGAGGCCGGCGAACAGGTGCCGCGCCGGATCAAGACCGAGGAGGGCGTCTTCACCCAGGACCAGGCCGCGGCCGCCCTGCCGACCCGCCAGTACTGACCGGCCCGAGACAGGGGCTGCCCGGATCCGCCCCGGCCGGCCCCGGTCGCGACCACGAGAGGAGGGGGCGGATGCCTGCGCACCCTGCACAGCAGCCGGTCCTGGAAGTACGCGGGATCCGCAAGGAGTTCCCGGGCGTGGTGGCGCTGGACGGGGTCGACTTCCGGCTCCTCCCCGGCGAGGTGCACGCCCTGATGGGCGAGAACGGCGCCGGCAAGTCCACGCTGATCAAGGTGCTCACCGGCGTCTACGCGTCGGACGGCGGAGAGGTCGTACTGAACGGCCGGCCCGTGCACATCCCCGGCCCGCTGCAGGCGCAGCAGGCCGGGATCAGCACGGTGTACCAGGAGGTCAACCTCTGCCTGAACCTGTCGGTCGCGGAGAACATCTTTATCGGCCGCGAACCGCGCCGCCTCGGACTCATCCACTGGTCGGCCCTTCGTCGCCGCGCCGCTGAACTGGTCGCCGACCTCGACCTTGACATCGACGTCACCGCCCCACTGGGCAGCTACTCGCTCGCGGTCCAGCAGCTGGTCGCGATCGTCCGGGCGGTGGACGTCTCGGCCAAGGTGCTGATCCTGGACGAGCCGACCTCCAGCCTGGACCGCGACGAGGTGCGGCAACTGTTCGCGGTGATAAGTCGGTTGCGCGACCAGGGCGTGGCGATCCTGTTCGTGTCGCACTTCCTGGACCAGATCTACGAGATCTGCGACCGGATGACCATCCTGCGCAACGGAAAGCTGGAGGGTGAGTACCCGGTCAGTGAGCTGAGCCAGGTCGAGCTGGTGGCCCGCATGATCGGCGGCGAACTGGGGAGCCTGGAGGAGCTGTCGGGCACCACGCGTCACGAGCGCGCCGCCGAAGCCGGAACCACCCCGTTCCTGAGCGCCGACGGCCTGGGTCGCACCGGCGCGATCGAGCCGTACGACCTCACCATTCGGCCCGGCGAAGTCGTGGGTCTCGCAGGCTTGTTGGGGTCGGGGCGTACGGAGGCGGCCCGCCTGCTGTTCGGCGCCGACCGCTGTTCCCAGGGCTCGGTGCGGATCGAGGATGCCACCGTGGCGCTGCGCACGCCGCGCGCCGCGATCTCGTACGGGATCGCCTTCTGCTCGGAGGACCGCAAGAACGAGGGTCTGGTGGCGGAGTTGACGGTACGCGAGAACATCATCCTGGCCCTGCAGGCGGCCCGCGGCTGGACGCGACCGCTCTCCCGCTCCACGCAGGACGAGATCGCGCTGCGCTGGATCCGGTCCCTGGACATCCGCCCGGACAACCCCGAGGCGCTGGTACGCCATCTCAGCGGCGGCAACCAGCAGAAGGTACTGCTGGCTCGCTGGCTGATCACCGACCCCCGGCTGTTGATCCTCGACGAGCCGACCCGGGGCATCGACGTCGGCGCCAAGGCCGAGATCCAGAAGTTGGTGGCCGCGCTGGCCCGGGACGGCATGTCGGTGCTGTTCATCTCGGCCGAGCTGGAGGAGGTTCTGCGGCTCAGCCACCGGGTGGGTGTGCTGCGGGACCGCCGGCTGGTCGCCGAGCTGGCGAACGACGGATCGCTCACTCCCGAGCGCATCATGGCGACGATCGCGAGCGGAGCCCGGACATGACCAAGCACCGCCTCTTCTGGCCCGCCGCCGTGCTCGCGGCCCTGCTGCTGGCCAACGTGCTGTTCACCCCGGACTTCCTCGCGATCCGGGTCAAGGACGGGCACCTGTACGGCAGCCTGATCGACATCCTCCACTTCGGCGCCCCGCTGATCCTGGTGGCGCTCGGCATGACGCTGGTCATCGCGACCAGCGGCATCGACCTCTCGGTCGGCTCCACCGTCGCCATCGCGGGCGCGCTGGCCTGCCTGCACATCAGCGGCGCGGCCGACCCGGCAAGCCCGGGCACGGTGTTCGGCGCCGTAGCCGTCGCCCTGGCGGTGGCCCTCGTCCTGGGGCTGGTCAACGGCGTACTGGTGGCGGCGGTCGGTGTCCAGCCGATCATCGCCACCCTCATCCTGATGGTGGCCGGACGCGGGGTCGCCCAGCTGGTGACGGACGGCCAGATCGTCACCGTCACCAGCGCGCCCTACAAGCTGATCGGCGGCGGTTACTGGCTCACCATGCCGTTCGCGATCCTGCTCGCGGTCGCGGTGGCGCTGCTGACGTCGCTGCTGACCCGGCGTACGGCGCTCGGGCTGCTGCTGGAGTCGGTCGGCGGCAACCCGGTCGCCAGCCGCCTGGTCGGCATCCGGGCGATGGGCCTGATATGCCTGGTCTACGTCTTCAGCGCGCTGTGCGCCGCGGTGGCCGGTCTCATGATCAGCTCGAACGTCTCCAGTGCGGACGGCAACAACGCCGGGCTCTGGATCGAGCTGGACGCCATCCTCGCCGTGGTGGTCGGCGGCACCGCGCTGACCGGCGGACGGTTCTCGCTCGGCGGCACGGTGATCGGTGCGCTGATCATCCAGACCCTGTCCACCACCGTCTACACCATCGGCATCCCGCCGGAGACCACCCTGGTCTTCAAGGCCTTCGTGGTGATCGCGGTCTGCCTGATCCAGTCACCCGCCTTCCGGGCCAGGGCGGCGCGCCGACGGGCCCGGACCGGGCGCGGCACGAGGCCGCGTCCGCTGACGACAGAGAACACGGAGGTGGGGGCATGAGCGCGATCACGGCAGCGCGTGGCCGCGCGTACATTCCGCTGCTGGTCACATCGGCCCTACTGGTATCGATGTTCGGCGCCGGATCCGTCCAGTACGACGGATTCTTCTCCGGGCAGGTGCTGCTCAACCTGCTCATCGACAACGCCTTCCTGCTGGTGGTCGCCATCGGGATGACCTTCGTGGTGCTGACCGGAGGCATCGACCTGTCCGTCGGCGCGATGGTCGCACTGTCGACGATGGTCTCCGCCTGGCTGGTGGAACAGCACGGCTGGCCGCCGCTGCTGGTGATCCCGCTGGTCCTGGCCGTGGGGACGGGCGCCGGGCTCGCGATGGGGTGGGTGATCCACTCCTTCGAGATCCAACCGTTCATCGTGACGCTCGCCGGCATGTTCCTGGCCCGCGGCCTCTGCTACACGATCAGCATCGACTCGATCTCCCTCACCGACCCGACCTATACGGCCCTCGCCCAGACCCGGATCCCCCTGCCCGGCGGCCTGTTCGTCTCGCCGAGTGTTCTGATCGCGGTAGGTGTGCTGGGGGTCGCGTTCGTGGTCCTGCACCACACCCGGCTGGGCCGGAACGTGTACGCGCTGGGCGGCA
Source organism: Streptomyces sp. NPDC058662 (assembly GCF_042716255.1). Taxonomy (NCBI): domain Bacteria; kingdom Bacillati; phylum Actinomycetota; class Actinomycetes; order Kitasatosporales; family Streptomycetaceae; genus Streptomyces; species Streptomyces sp. NPDC058662. Next base: position 35,541 of record NZ_JBHXRU010000048.1, read on the forward strand.
GCGAGCAGTCGGCCCGGCTGATGGGGCTTCCGGCCGGGCGGACGAAGATCACCGTGTACGCCGTCAGCGGCTTCTGCTCGGCGCTCGGGGGCGTCCTGCTGACCTTCTACATGCTCTCCGGCTACGGGCTCCACGCGATGGGCCTGGAGCTGGACGCGATCGCGGCGGTGGTGATCGGCGGGACGCTCCTGACCGGAGGGTCCGGATACCTGCTGGGGACCGCGCTGGGGGTGCTCGTACTGGGCCTGATCCAGACCGTCATCAGCTTCCAGGGCACGCTCAGCTCGTGGTGGACCAGGATCGTGGTCGGCGGCCTGCTGTTCGTCTTCATCCTGCTCCAGCGCCTGATCGCCGGCCGTCGCACGGTCTGATCGGCTGGAGGAGGACCTGCCCTTGACAGCCAGTTTGTTAACGCTAACAATCACCGGGCGCTGCCCCCTGCGGCATCGCTGCGCCCTCTCGGGGCTCCGTACGAAGGATGTGAAGTGACCGTGACGACCGTGCCCCCTCCCCCCCGGACCGCGGAGAGCCATGTCGTGGGTGTCGACTTCGGCACGCTCTCCGGCCGGGCCGTGGTGGTCCGCGTACGCGACGGCGAGGAGGTCGGCTCCGCCGTCCACGTGTACCCGCACGGCGTCATCGACCGTGAACTCCCCACCACCGGTCAGCCCCTGCCCCCCGACTGGGCCCTCCAGCACCCCGAGGACTGGCGCGAGGTGCTGCGTACCGCCGTCCCCGCCGCCGTGGCCGCGAGCGGCATCGACCCGGCCGCCGTCATCGGCATCGCCACCGACTTCACCGCCTGCACCGTCCTCCCCGTACGGGCCGACGGCACCCCGCTCGCCGAGACCGCGCTGGGCGTTCGCCCGCACGCCTGGCCCAAGCTGTGGAAGCACCACGCCGCCCAGGGCCAGGCCGACCGCATCAACCACCTCGCCCACCTGCGCGCCGAGAAGTGGATCTCCCGCTACGGCGGCAGGATCTCCGCCGAGTGGCAGTACGCCAAGGCGCTCCAGGTCCTGGAGGAGGACCCGGACACCTACGCCGCCACCGAGCGCTGGATCGAGGCGGCGGACTGGATCGTCTGGCAGCTCGCGGGCGTCGAGACCCGCAACACCTGCACGGCGGGATACAAGGGCATCCACCAGGACGGCCACTACCCCAGCGAGGACTACCTCGCCGCCCTGCACCCCGATTTCGCCGACTTCGCGCGCACCCGGCTGGAGCACCCGCTGTCGCCGCTGGGATCCCGGGCCGGCTCCCTCACCGCCGAGGCGGCCGCCTGGACCGGGCTGCCCGAGGGCATCGCCGTCGCCGCCGGCAACGTCGACGCCCATGTCGCGGCTCCTGCCGCCCAGGCCGTCGAGAACGGCCGGCTGCTCGCCATCATGGGCACCTCCACCTGCCATGTCGTCAACGGCCCCGCCCTCGCCGACGTCCCCGGGATCTGCGGAGTCGTCGACGGCGGCATCGTCGAGGGCGCCTACGGCTACGAGGCCGGGCAGAGCGCGGTCGGCGACATCTTCGCCTGGTGGCTGCGCCAGGGCGTCCCGACCCACTACCGCGCGGAGGCCGAAGCCAACGGCGAGGACCTGCACCAACTGCTGTCCCGCAAGATCGCCGGCCAGCCCGTCGGCGGCCACGGCCTGGTCGCCCTCGACTGGATGAACGGAAACCGCTCCACCCTCGTCGACCACCACCTCACCGGCGTCATCGTCGGCCTCACCCTCACCACCCGCCCCGAGGAGATCTACCGCGCCCTGCTGGAGGCCACCGCCTTCGGCACCCGCACCATCATCGACGCCCTGGAGCGGGGCGGCGTCCCCGTCACCGAGTTCACAGTGGCCGGCGGGCTGAAGAAGAACCCCCTGCTCATGCAGATCTACGCCGACGTGCTGCGCCGCCCCGTCTCCCTCGCCGAGTCCGCCCAGGGCCCCGCCCTCGGCTCCGCCATCCACGCCGCCGTCGCCGCCGGCGCGCACCCGGACGTACGCACCGCGGCCGCGGCCATGGGCCGGGTACGCCGCGGCGCCTACCAGCCGGACACCGCGCGCGCCGACGCGTACGACTGCCTCTACGCCGAGTACCGCGCCCTGCACGACCACTTCGGCACCGGCCCCGACAAGCTCCTCCACCGCCTCCGTGCCCTGCGCAACGCGGCGCTCACCGCCCCGCGAACCGACCCCGAGGCCGTCCCGGCCGCCCAGAAGAGCGAGGTCCGTCCATGAGTTCCCCGACAGATCAGCTGCGCCGCCAGGTCAGCGACCTCCACCAGGAGCTGGTCCGCTACGACCTCGTCGCCTGGACGGCCGGCAACGTCTCGGCCCGCGTCCCCGGCGAGGACCTGCTGGTGATCAAGCCGAGCGGTATCCCGTACGACGAGCTGACGCCCTGGAACATGATCCTCTGCGATCTGGACGGCAACGTCGTCGAGGGCGACCAGTCCCCGTCCTCGGACACCGCCGCGCACGCCTACGTCTACCGCCACATGCCCGAGGTCGGCGGAGTGGTCCACACCCACTCGACGTACGCGAGCGCTTGGGCCGCGCGCGGTGAGGCCGTGCCCTGCGTACTGACCGCCATGGCCGACGAGTTCGGCGCCGAGATCCCCGTCGGCCCCTTCGCGCTGATCGGCGACGACTCCATCGGCCGGGGCATCGTCGAGACCCTCCGGGGCCACCGCTCGCCGGCCGTCCTGATGAAGAGCCACGGTGTCTTCACCATCGGCAAGGACGCCAGGGCCGCCGTCAAGGCCGCCGTGATGTGCGAGGACGTCGCCCGCACCGTCCACATCTCCCGCCAGCTCGGCGAGCCCCTGCCGATAGCGCAGGACGACATCGACCGCCTCCACCACCGCTACCAGAACGTGTACGGCCAGCAGCGCGCCGCCCGCTAAGGAGAACCACGCCCCATGAAGGCACAGAAGGCAATCGAGGGCCGCGAGGTCTGGTTCCTGACCGGCAGCCAAGGGCTGTACGGCGACGACACCTTGCGCCAGGTCGCAGAGCAGTCCCGCCGGATCGCCGACGCCCTCGGCGACTCCGGCATCCCGGTGAACATCGTCTGGAAGCCCGTACTCACCGACGCCGGCGCGATCCGGCGGGTCTGCCTGGACGCCAACGCGGACGACACCTGCATCGGCCTCATCGCCTGGATGCACACCTTCTCCCCGGCGAAGATGTGGATCGCGGGCCTGGACGCCCTGCGCAAGCCGCTGCTCCACCTGCACACCCAGGCCGACGCCGCACTGCCCTGGGCGTCGATCGACATGGACTTCATGAACCTGAACCAAGCGGCCCACGGGGACCGCGAGTTCGGCTTCATCCAGACCCGGCTCGGTGTCGCCCGCAAGACCGTCGCCGGACACGTCAGCGACCCCTCGGTGGCTGCGCGGATCGCCTCCTGGGCCCGGGCCGCGGCCGGCCGCTCCGAGCTGCGGAGCCTCAAGCTGGCGCGGTTCGGCGACAACATGCGCGACGTCGCCGTGACCGAGGGCGACAAGGTCGAGGCCCAACTCCGCTTCGGCGTCTCGGTCAACACCTACGGCGTCAACGACCTGGTCGCAGCCGTCGACGCGGCCGCCGACACCGGGGTGACCGAGCTGGTCAAGGAGTACGAGGACACCTACCGCCTCGCCCCCGAACTCCGCGCCGACGGGGACCGGCACGACTCCCTGCGCTACGCCGCGCGGATCGAACTCGGCCTGCGCGGGTTCCTGGCGGACGGCGGCTTCCACGCCTTCACCACCAACTTCGAGGACCTCGGCGGCCTGCGCCAGCTACCGGGCCTGGCGGTGCAGCGGCTGATGGCCGACGGCTACGGATTCGGCGGCGAAGGCGACTGGAAGACCTCCGTCCTGCTGCGCACGCTCAAGGTGATGTCCACCGGGCTGCGGGGCGGCACCTCCTTCATGGAGGACTACACCTACCACCTGGAGCCGGGGCGGGAGCTGATCCTGGGCGCGCACATGCTGGAGGTCTGCCCGACCATCGCGTCGGACGTGCCGTCCTGCGAGATCCACCCCTTGGGCATCGGCGGCCGCGAGGACCCGGTCCGCCTCGTCTTCGACGCCCGGCCCGGTCCCGCCGTCGTGGTCGGGCTGGCCGACATGGGCGACCGCTTCCGCCTCGTCGCCAACGAGATCGACGTGGTCGAGCCCCTCGAACCGCTGCCGAACCTCCCCGTCGCGCGCGCCGTCTGGCAGCCGCGCCCGAACCTGCGCACCTCCACCGAGGCGTGGCTGACCGCCGGCGCGCCCCACCACACCGTGCTGTCCAGCGCGATCGGGACCGAGGAGCTGGGCGACCTCGCCGACATCCTCGCCACCGAGCTGCTGGTCATCGACACGGACACCACGATCCGCCGGTTCACCCAGGAGATCCGCTGGAACCAGGCCTACCACCGCCTGGCCCAGGGCTTCTGACGCGGACGGCGGGCGGGGTCCTCCCTGGCCGCCGCCCTCTCGGTCCTCCCGAACCCGCCCCCGTCCGCGCCGGCGGCAGAAGGATGGAGTGCCTGACCACCGAGCCCGGCCTGCAGATCTGCACCGGGAACCTCTTCGACGGCTCGCTGACAGGCCGGGGCGGCGGACCGGGGCGGGACGGGTTTCAGGAGCCGGCCTTGCGCTTGTTGTAGACGTCGAAACCGACCGCGGCCAGCAGCACCAGGCCCTTGATGACCTGCTGGTAGTCGGTGCCGATGCCGACCAGTGACATGCCGTTGTTGAGCACGCCGAGCACCAGGCCACCGATGAGGGCGCCGAGCACGGTGCCGACGCCGCCGGAGGCCGAGGCGCCGCCGATGAACGCGGCGGCGATCGCCTCCAGTTCGAAGTTGATCCCGGCCTGCGGCGTACCCGCGTTGAGGCGCGCCGCGAAGACCATGCCGGCCAGCGCGGCCAGCACCCCCATGTTGACGAAGGCGAGGAAGACGACGCGCTTGCTCTTGACGCCCGACAGCTTCGCCGCGGCCTCGTTGCCGCCGATGGCGTAGGTGTGGCGGCCCAGGACGGAGTTGCGCATCAGGTAGCCGAAGGCCACCAGCAGCACGCCGAGGATCAGCAGCACGATCGGGAAGCCATGGTAGCTCGCCAGCAGCAGGGTGAACACCAGTACCGCTGCGGCGACGGCGCCCAGTTTGGCCAGGAAGAAGCCCAGCGGGAGCAGGTCGAGGCCGTACCGGGCGGCCTGCCGTCGGCTGCGGAACTCCTGCAGGACGGCCACCACGAGCACGACGAGCCCCAGCAGCAGGGTGAGGTTGTGGTAGTCGGTCCGCGGGCCGACCTCCGGCAGGAAACCGCTGCTGATCTGCTGGAAGCCCTTGGGGAAGGGCGCCACCGACTGGCCCTGCAGCACGATCTGCGTCCCGCCGCGGAACAGCAGCATGCCGGCCAGGGTGACGATGAAGGACGGGATGCCGACGTACGCGATCCAGAACCCCTGCCAGGCACCGGCGGCCGCGCCGATCAGCAGGGCGGCGGCCAGCGCGAGCGGCCACGGCACGTCGTGCTCCACCATCATGACGGCTGCGGCGGCGCCGACGAAGGCGGCCAGCGAACCCACCGAGAGGTCGATGTGCCCGGCGATGATCACGATCATCATGCCGATGGCCAGGATCAGGATGTAGCTGTTCTGCTGGATCAGATTGGTGATGTTGAGGGGCTGGAGCAGGATGCCGTCGGTCCAGATCTGGAACACCACGACGATCAGCGCCAGCGCGACGAGCATGCCGTACTGGCGTATGTTGCCGCGCAGCGCCCGCACCAGCAGGGGGCCCGCGCCGCCACCGCCGCCGGGTTGGGCGGGCCGGGCCGTCTTGCGGTCCGTGGTGCCCGGGGTGTCCGCGGTCTCTGTCTGGGCCATGCCTTACACCTGCTCGTTCTCGGTCGCAGCGCTCACGGTCATGAGGCGCATGAGTGATTCCTGGGTCGCGTCCGCGCGGTCCACCTCGCCGGTGAGCCGACCGTCGGCCATCGCGTAGATGCGGTCGCACAGGCCGAGGAGCTCGGGGAGTTCGGAGGAGATGATCAGCACCGCCTTGCCCTGGGCGGCGAGTTCGGCGATCACTGTGTAGATCTCGGCCTTGGCGCCGATGTCGATGCCCCGGGTGGGTTCGTCGAGGATCAGTACCTCCGGCTCGGAGAAGATCCACTTGCTGAGGACGACCTTCTGCTGGTTGCCGCCGCTGAGCTTCCCGGTCTCCGCGAACACCGAAGGGGCCTTGATGTTCATGGTCCTGCGGAAGGACTCCGCGACCCGCCTCTCCTCGTGCTCGTTCACCCAGCCGCGGCGCGCGACCTTGCCGAGCGCGCTCAGGGAGATGTTGCGGCTGATGTCATCCATCAGGTTCAGCCCGAGGTGCTTGCGGTCCTCGGTGGCGTACGCGATGCCGTGGCCGATCGCCTCCGGGACGGTGCGGGTGCGGATCTCCTTGCCGTCGAGCAGCACCCGGCCCCCCGTATGGCGCCCGTACGAGCGGCCGAAGACGCTCATCGCGAGCTCGGTGCGGCCCGCGCCCATCAGGCCGGCGATACCGACGATCTCGCCGCGCCGCACGTGGAGCGACACGCCGTCGACGACCTTGCGCTGATGGTCGATCGGGTGGTGGACGGTCCAGTCCTCGACGGCGAAGGCCACCTCGCCCGGGTCGGGTGTGCGCTCGGGGTAGCGGTGCTCCAGATCGCGGCCGACCATGCCCCGGATGATCCGGTCCTCGGAGATGCCCTCGGCGCCGACCGCGACGGTCTCGATGGTCCGGCCGTCGCGCAGGATCGTGACGGAGTCGGCGACCTGGGCGATCTCGCCCAGCTTGTGCGAGATGAGGATGCAGGAGATGCCCTGGGCCTTGAGCTCCAGGATGAGGTCGAGCAGCTTGCGGCTGTCCTCGCCGTTCAGGGCGGCCGTGGGCTCGTCCAGGATCAGCAGCTTGACCTCCTTGGCGAGCGCCTTGGCGATCTCGATCAGCTGCTGCTTGCCCACGCCGATGTCGGCGATCCGGGTGTGGGGGCTCTCGTCCAGCCCGACCCGGCGCAATAGCGCCTTGGCGTGGGTGAGTGTGGTGCTCCAGCTGATGAAGCCCCGGGTGGCGTGCTCGTTGCCGAGGAAGATGTTCTCCGCGATGGACAGGTACGGCACCAGGGCGAGTTCCTGGTGGATGATCACGATGCCGCGCTGTTCGCTGGCCCGGATGTCCTTGAAGGCGCAGGGCTCGCCCTGGAAGAAGATCTCGCCCTCGTAGGAGCCGTGCGGGTGGACCCCGCTGAGCACCTTCATCAGGGTGGACTTCCCGGCGCCGTTCTCACCGCAGACGGCGTGGACCTCGCCGGGGGCGACGCTCAGGGTGACGTCGGAGAGCGCTTGGACGCCGGGGAAGGACTTGCTGATCGAACGCATCTCAAGGACGGGTCCGGCCATGGTGGTGCATCCGTTTCGACAGGGGCGGTACGGGCGGGGGCCGGTCAGGTCGACTGCCCGCCCGCACGCGCCCGGCTCTGGTGCGGCCCTGCGTGGAGGCCCGCGGCTACTTGAGCTGGTCGGCGGTGTACTGCCCGCCGTCGACCAGCACCTTCTGGTAATTCTCCTTGTCGACGCTGACGGGCTGCAGCAGGTACGCCGGGACGATCTTGGCCCCGTTGTCGTACTGCTCGGTGTCGTTGACCTCGGGCCGGCCGCCGGTGAGCAGGGCGTCGCCCATCTGGACCGCGACCTTGGCCAGCTCGCGGGTGTCCTTGTAGACGGTCTGGGTCTGCTCCCCCGCGATGACGGACTTCACCGATGCCAGCTCGGCGTCCTGGCCGGTGACGATCGGCAGGGCCTTGCCCGGGCTGCCGTAGCCGACGCCCTTGAGGGAGGAGAGGATGCCGATGGAGATGCCGTCGTACGGGGAGAGCACCGCGTCGACCCGGGCCGATGTGTACGACTTGCTCAGCAGGTTGTCCATCCGGGACTGTGCGACACCGCCGTCCCAGCGCAGTGTGGCGACCTGGCTGAGGCTGGTCTGACCGCTCTGGACGACGAGCTTCTTCTGGTCGACGTACGGCTGGAGCACGCTCATGGCGCCCTGGAAGAAGAACGTGGCGTTGTTGTCGTCCGGCGAGCCTGCGAACAGCTCGATGTTGAACGGGCCCCCGCCGCCCGCGAGGCCCAGCTTGTCGGCGATGTAACTGCCCTGCAGGACACCGACCTTGAAGTTGTCGAAGGTCGCGTAGTAGTCGACGTCCCCGGTGCCGCGGATCAAGCGGTCGTACGAGATCACGGGGATCTTCGCTTCGGCGGCCCGGTGGAGGACGTTCGTGAGCGAGGAGCCGTCGATGGCGGCGACCACCAGCAGCTCGGCGCCCTTCGTGATCATGTTCTCGATCTGCGAGACCTGGTTCTCGACGACGTTGTCGCCGTACTGCAGGTCGGTCTTGTAGCCCTTGGCCTGGAACTGCTTGACCATGTTGTCGCCGTCGTTGATCCAGCGCTCCGACGACTTGGTGGGCATCGCGATACCGACGAGACCACCCTTGGTGTCACCGCCGCCCGCTCCGTCGCCCACACCGTTGGCGCTTTGGCCGCAGGCCGTCAGAGCCAGGGTGAGGCCCGCAGCAGCGAGGCCCATCGAAACCTTCCGCACTATTCCTCCAGTGGTATGCCGCGATCGGCGCGACCTCGGCGGGGGCCTCGGGTCGAGCCGAGCGGGGAGCGAGCGCCGGCCCGGGGTGGAGGGGGGCCGGGTTCGGTCGGGATCGGTCCGGCCGACCGGGCGGCGGGGTGGGTTGACCCCACTGGAGGCCCCGGTGGGTGCCGCTCTGGGCAGGCGTTACATGAGTGTTAACGCTCACAGAAATTGCGTCAAGGGGTCGTGGATCACCGTTGGATATAGCGTGGGGCAAAGGGAGATGCGGTCAGCGGCGGGGCTTGACCGGGATGTTGTTAGCGTTAACACTAGCTGCGCGCCCCCTGCTGACCGCTGATCCCTCACCGCGCAGACACCCCGCATCCCGCAGAGACGCGGGAGGGCCCGACCGGCGGATGCCGATCGAGCCCTTTCGCTGCGTGGATACGCGCTCGTGCCGGCCGCGCCTGTCAGACGCTCACCGGGGTGCCGAGCATCGCAGATGCCTGCTGCAGCGGGCTGAGTACACGCGCGGGCACGGCGGCTTGGGGAAGGCCGCGGCAGGTGAACCCGAGCTGGGTCATGGCGCGGAGGACTTCGCCGGCGCTGAAGTCGCGGCGGTCCTGGCGCGTGATGACCTGGCCGACCTGCTTGAGGGGGTAGGTGCGTCGGCCGATGATCACGGATTCGCCGATGACCTGCTCGGGCTTGACGCCCTTCATCGATTCCAGGACGCCGGCCTTCGTCAGGTCGAACGGGAAGCGGGCGATGACGCAGCGCATGAGTGCCTCACAGGAAGAAGGTGTCGGTCGTACCGCGGTGCGGCGGTTTCAGCGGGTGAGGGCGAGAACGCCCAGGGCGCTTCCCTGCTCGTCGATGACGGGCAGGGCGGCGAGCCCGCGGTAGCGCATCGCGTGTTCCGCCTCGGTCATCGTGGTCTCGGGTGAGGTGAAAGGCCCGCGTCCGTCGAGAACAGCGCGCAGGCGGACCTGGTCCGTGTACCCGGCGCTGCCGTGGAGGGCGACGAGCTGGGCTCGGGTGACCAGTCCGGTGCACTCGCCGTACTCGTCGCAGACCAGCAGGTGCCCGGCGCGGGCGCTGGCCATGACAGCCATGGCCACTTCGACCGTCATGTCGTCACAGACCTGGGGGCAGGCCGCCTCCATGGTGTCGTTCACCGTGCGGGGCGCAAGGTCGGCGTGTGCGGGGCGGCGTTGCATCTGGACCAGCGTCAACACGTTCCTCCTGCAGAGGTGGGTCAGTTTCCGGATCACTGGGTCTGTCAGGCCGCCGCATCGAAGGCGGACTGACGCAGGCTCATGCGCTGGGCGGCCGAAGCGGGCCTGCGGCGTCCGCGCTGCGAGCTGGTGCTGCGCTTGGGGCGGTCGGAGACCGGCGCGGTGATGGTGACCGGGATGCCGGAGGGGGCCTGGGCGCCGGTGATGCGGTTGAGTGCCTCTTCGCCGGAGTGGACCTGGGTGGTCTGCGCGGTGACGCCCGCGGCGAGCATGAGGCGGGTCATGTCGCGGCGCTGGTTGGGCGTGACGAGGGTGACGACGCTGCCGGACTCGCCGGCGCGGGCGGTGCGGCCGCCGCGGTGCAGGTAGTCCTTGGGGTCGGTCGGCGGGTCGACGTTCACGACGAGGTCGAGGTTGTCGACGTGGATCCCGCGGGCCGCCACATTGGTCGCGACGAGGACGGTGACGTGCCCGGTCTTGAACTGCGTGAGGGTGCGGGTCCGCTGGGGCTGGGACTTCCCGCCGTGCAGCGCCGCGGCCCGTACCCCGCTGCTCAGCAGGTGTTCGGTCAGGCGGTCGACGGCGTGCTTCGTGTCCAGGAACATGATCACCCGGCCTTCGCGCGCCGCGATCTCCGTCGTCGTCCGCTGCTTGTCGGCGCCGTGGACGTGCAGCACGTGGTGCTCCATCGTCGTGACCGCTCCGGCGGAGGGGTCGACGGAGTGGACGACCGGGTCGGTGAGGTAGCGGCGGACCAGGAGGTCGACGTTGCGGTCGAGGGTGGCGGAGAACAGCATCCGCTGGCCCTCGGGGCGCACCTGGTCGAGGAGGGCGGTGACCTGGGGCATGAAGCCCATGTCGGCCATCTGGTCGGCCTCGTCCAGGACGGTGATCGCGACCTGGTTCAGGCGGCAGTCGCCGCGGTCGATGAGGTCCTTCAACCGGCCGGGCGTGGCGACGACGACTTCCGCGCCGTTCCGCAGCGCGTTGGCCTGACGACCGATGGGCATACCGCCCACCACCGTCGCCAGGCGCAGCTTCACCGCGCGGGCGTACGGCGTCAGCGCCGTCGTGACCTGCTGCGCGAGCTCGCGGGTGGGAACGAGGACCAGCGCCAGCGGCTGCCCGGGCTCTGCGCGCTGCCCGGCGGTGCGGGCCAGCAGGGCCAGCCCGAAGGCGAGGGTCTTGCCGGAGCCGGTGCGGCCCCGCCCCAGGACGTCACGCCCGGCGATGGTGTTGGGCAGGGTCGCGCCCTGGATCGGGAACGGGACTTTCATCCCTTCGACGTCCAGAGCGGCCAGCAGCTGGGCCGGCATGTCCAGGTCGGCGAAGGCCTCGACCGCGGGCAGCGCGGGGGTGATCGTCTTCGGCAGGGCGAACTCGCCCTGGACCGCGGCGGGCCGGCGGCTGCCGTAGCCCGAACGGCCGGAAGTGGCGGAACGGCCGGAGGCGCCGGTACGGCCTGTCCGGGGGGCGCCGCTCTGGCCGCCGGTGCGGGTACGGGAATAGCGGTCGTTCGTGCGAATGGTGCGGTCCATGCGGAACCTTCCTCGATACGACACGTACCGAGGAATCCCCATGGCGGGTATTCGCGAGAACGGGCCGAAGAGAGACGGGGCAGAGCCCTTCCGCGACATCAGCGGACAGGGAATGCGGAGAGAGTGCTGCGCGGTGCGTCCAGGAGGCCGATGAGACGGCGGACGGCTTACAGGCGACAGCAGGAGGCGGGGCGGGCGACGTGTGAGAACGTATCCGCCAGGCCGAACCGTGAGGCGGGCCGGCGCGATGCACCGTGGCCCGTGGCGCACGCGAAAACGTCAGCATCCGACGGTGCGTGCGAGGGGAAATGCAACGAGCTGGGGCCCGCACCCCAAGGTGCGGGCCCCAGCTACGTAGACGCGTCAGCGTCAGGCGGGAACGATGTTCTCGGCCTGCGGGCCCTT